>JBFEKK010000011.1:0-11198 GCA_041552675.1 Sulfurovum sp. | reverse complement strand
TTTAAAGATAATCCTGAGAAAATTGAAGCACTTCGTGAAGAAGTAAGAGCAGATGCAGTAGCAAGTGTAAAAGCGACATTTATCGTAGATGCACTGGCTAAAAAAGAAGATGTATCTGTAGATGATCAAGAAGTATCACAAGCGATTTACTATGAAGCGATGATGAGTGGTCAAAATCCACAAGAAGTGATCAAATATTACCAGGACAACAATCTTCTCCCAGCAGTTAAAATGGGTATGATTGAAGATAAACTCTTTGGTAAGATGTTAGGTTTAGATAAATAAAACAAACAAACAAATAGCAATGTAAGTTGTTATTTGTTCTGTTAACCTATAGAGTGTATAGTTGAGTTGATAAAAAAATCTATTTAACTATATATTATTAAAGGCAAAACATGAGTTATATTCCATACGTTGTAGAACAGACCGGTAGAGGTGAAAGATCTTACGATATCTATTCACGGTTACTTAAGGACCGTATCATTATGCTAAGTGGTGAAGTCAATGACCAAGTGGCTTCCACTGTGGTGGCACAACTTCTCTTTCTTGAAGCACAAGATCCGGATAAAGATATTTATTTTTACATTAACTCTCCAGGGGGTGTGATCACTTCTGGACTTTCGATGTTCGATACGATGAACTACATCAAACCGGACATTGTAACGATCTGTATAGGTCAAGCAGCATCTATGGGTGCTTTCTTGCTCTCTTCCGGGACAAAAGGTAAACGTTATGCTCTACCACATGCACGTATTATGATCCACCAGCCTTCAGGCGGTGCACAAGGACAGTCAACAGATATCCAGATACAAGCACAAGAGATACAAAGACTTAAAGATACACTCAACGAGATCTTGGCAGAACAAACAGGTAAAACAGCCAAACGTATTGAAAAAGATACAGAAAGAGATAACTTTATGTCAGCTAGAGAAGCATTAGAATACGGGCTTATAGACAAAGTACTCACAAAAAGTTTTATATAATAGAGACGGTGTATGGTTAGAGAAATAGTAGTATATCCAGACAAAAGGCTCAAACTTATCTCAAAAGAGATAGAGTCTTTTAATGGTGCCTTGCATGATCTTCTTGATGACATGTATGATACGATGCGTGCGCGTAACGGTGTAGGTCTTGCAGCCATTCAAGTCGGTGTTGATATACGAGCACTGATCATCAACATTCCTTTAGAGGGTGCAGACGGAGAACATGACCAGCCTAAAGAAAATACGCTAGAGATGATCAACCCTGTGATCCTTGAAAAAGATGGTTCAGAAAAATTTCAAGAAGGATGCCTCTCTGTTCCGGGTATCTATGAAGAAGTTGAACGTGCAAAACATGTTAAAGTAGAGTATCTTGACAGAGATGGCAATAAGCATGTGATAGAAGATGATGACTTCCTTGCTATTGCAATACAACATGAGATAGACCATTTGGATGGCAAAGTATTCATTGAAAAACTCTCTTATATGAAAAGAAAGAAATTTGAAAAAGAGTGGAAACGAAGATTAAAAGAGGCGTAAGCCAAGGCCAGAATATTTGGCCTTCTCTTTTTATACTCCTTGCATGATCATTGCTTCAGCTACACGGTGAAATCCTAAGATATTTGCAGCAGAGATAAGATCCATATCGAGGTTATATTCATCGCATGTTTTCTTGAGGTCACTGTAGATATTTGACATAATGTCTTGCAGTCTTTTATCTACTTTTTCAAATGAAAGATAATTGAGTGAACTGTTTTGGCTCATCTCTAAGACACTGACAGCAACACCCCCGGCATTGGCTGCTTTGGCTGGAGCAAAAAGAATGTTGTTCTCTTCAAAAAGATTGATAGCTTCAGGTGTTGTAGGCATATTTGCACCTTCTGCAACGATCTTAACATCATTCTCTATGAGTAATTTTGCAGAGCTTTCACCTAATTCATTTTGTGTGGCACAGGGAAATGCTGCAAAACAAGGAATGCTCCATACAAAACTGCCCCCCTCAGTATAGTTTTCTCTTTTCACATAAGTGGCTTTCTTTCTTTCCAATGCATAATATTCCAGTGAAGCCCTTCTCTCTAGCTTTATTCTTTTTAAAAGTTCAAGATCTATACCATTACTGTCATGGATAGCCCCTTTGGAATCTGAACAGGTGACAGGAATGGCACCGATCTCATAAAGTTTTTCTATAGCGTGGATCGCAACATTGCCGCTGCCGCTAATAGTACAGATCTTACCTTTGAGTGTTTCTCCCATATCCTCTAAGAAAGTTTGTGTGAAATATATAAGTCCATATCCTGTTGCTTCGGTACGTCCTAAACTTCCACCCAGAGAAAGAGGCTTAGAGGTAATGATACTGTCATAAGAGTTGGTGAGCTGTTTGTATTGTCCAAAAAGATAGCCTACTTCTCTGGCTCCTACACCTATATCTCCACCCAGGATATCGATATCTGCACCGATACTGTTATAAAAAGCAGACATAAACGCCTGACAGAACTTCATGATCTCTTTATCGCTTTTACCTTTAGGATCAAAATCAGCTCCACCCTTAGCACCTCCTATATGAAGTCCGGTAATCGCATTTTTAAAGATCTGTTCAAAAGCAAGAAACTTTAAGATATCCGGATTAACTGAAGGATGAAAACGTACACCGCCTTTATAGGGGCCCAAAGAATTGTTAAATTGTATTCTGTATCCGTTATTGACATGGATAATATTGTCATCATCCATCCATTCTATTTTAAAGTGTATGGCTCTATTGGGAACCATAATACGGTCGATGATATTTTGATGCAGATATTCGGGATGTTTTACTATAAGCGGTTCTATAGTATCAAGCACTTCTCTGAGTGCTTGAAGAAAAATGGTCTCACCTTTACAGTTACCTTTTTCTGCACGTATCATCGCCTGTTCGATAAACTCCATGTACTTCCTTTGTATGTGTGTAAATCAAATTATATTACAATTTGACATACTTTTAGCCTTTTTTTCAAATTTAGTGCATCATGACTTTATGAATGCAAAAATAGATAGTGGTACACCACCCCAAAAACAAGAGATACAACGCATACAAAAACCTAAAAAAGAGGCTATTGTGAATAGATTGACCTGCGCGACACTTGAGGGTGTGAATGCACAGGTTATAGAGGTGGAAGCTACATTTACAAAAGGACTTCCAGGATTTACGGTCGTTGGTTTAGCCAGCAGTGACATTCAAGAAGCAAAAGAGAGAACAAAGTCAGCACTACTTACCAATGATTTTGTTTTTCCTCCGCTAAAAATTACGATCAATTTAAGTCCTTCGGATTTAAAGAAGTCAGGGACACACTTAGATTTGGCTATGGCATTGCTCATTGCTATGCATAAAACGGTAGTAGATGAGGAAGGACTTTTTGTATTTGGTGAACTTGGATTGGATGGAAAGGTGAAAACAAGTTCCATGCTTTTCCCGTTGGTCTTATCTCTTAAGGAACAAGGGTTGATCAAACGGGCTATTGTTCCTAAAGAGTCCATCCCCTATTTGAGCCATATCTCTGGAGTAGATTTTATCGCTGTAGATTCATTAAATGAGGCGATAGAGATATTGAAGAGCAAGAACTTCAAGGCAAATGTACAGGCATTTTCTTACGAATCTGAAAGTTTTACACTGAACGAGACGTCTTATTATTACGAACAAAAATATGAGAGTGATTTTAGTGATGTCAAAGGGCAGTCTATAGCCAAAAGAGCCTCGCTGATTGCAGCAGCTGGAATGCATAATTTTTTGATGGAAGGAAATCCGGGATGCGGAAAGAGTATGATAGCCAAACGTATCAAAGATATCTTGCCTCCACTCTTTGAAGAAGAGATACTTTCCATAGCTAAACATCAGTTTTTAGATGGCGCGACACCAAGCTTTTCAGCCTTGCGCCCTATAAGATCTCCTCATCATACAGCCACCTCTGCATCTATTTTCGGTGGAGGCTCATCTGTAGCCAAGATAGGAGAGGTAGCTCTGGCACATAAAGGGATACTCTTCTTCGATGAACTTCCTCACTTTTCCAAAGCAGTCCTTGAAGCCCTTAGGGAACCACTACAAGACAAAAAAGTACACATAGCAAGGGTCAATACTAAAATCGAGTATGAGGCCGATATTATGTTCGTGGCAGCGCAAAACCCTTGTCCTTGCGGAAATCTTCTTTCCCAGAGTAAATCTTGCAGATGCAGTGAAGTAGAGATAAAACGTTACCAGAACAAACTTTCTGACCCTTTTTTAGACCGTATAGACCTTTTTGTCGTGATGCAGGAAGTAGATAGTAAAGATAAAGGAGACATCAGCTCTGCTCAGATGCACCAAAAGGTGCTGCAAGCCTTTAAAGAGCAAAAACATAGAGGACAGCTTAGGCTCAATGGAAAGTTGACAGAAGAGGAGATAGAGAGCTATTGTATTTTAGATAGTAATGCGAGTCAAATTCTAGAAAATGCCATAAGCAAATTTGGACTTTCTCATAGAAGTATCGCATCGGTGAAAAAGACAGCCAGAACCATTGCAGATATAAATGGACATGAACAGATCGAGAAAAGTGATATTTTGGAAGCATTAAGCTACAGACGCAGGAAATAGTGCTTTTATTTCACTGCATCTTTAGTAAAAGGTGTGAAGGAAAGTTTTTAGAGGACTTCAACCACGATCTTAGTAATGACGAATCCACCAATGACAAGCCAACCGAACATCAAACCTGCTGTATAGACAGGTGCAAGTCCCAAACCTTTGAATTTAGAGAAGACTGTACCCATACCAAGAGCGGTCATCGCCATAGTAAGCAGGAATGTATCGATCTCATTAATAATATCTACAATGTTTTGTGGAATGAGATGGAAAGAGTTGAATCCTGCAACCATGATGAAATATACGGCAAACCAAGGAATCACAAGTTTCATTTTATCATCTCTTGATTCACCCTCTCGTTTTGCACTCCAGGCAAGGTAGAGACCCAATATTATCAACATTGGCGCGATCATGATTACACGTGTCATTTTCACGATGACCGCGGCATCAGCCATTTCAGCTGGGGCACCTGGAACAGAAGCAGGCACGGCAACCACTTGGGCAACTTCATGGATCGTTCCACCCACATAAATACCAAACTCTCTTGCTGTCATATGAAGAAAACCTGTTGCCTGCTCTATGATAGTTGTATAGAGTACAGGGTAGAGGAACATAGAAATCGTTCCAAACAGTACAACCATAGAGACAGCAATGGCTGTTTTATACTCTTCTGCTTTCAGTACAGGCTCTGTTGCAAGAACGGCTGCCGCACCACAGACCGAGGCACCTGAAGCGGTCAGGATCGAAGTGTCCTTTTCCATACCAAACAGCTTTGTTCCTGCCCAAGAACCAATGATCAGTGTTGTGCTAAGCATGATGAGGGATACAAGGAACCCATCCATCCCTACTTCCACAATTTGTTGAAAGGTAATTCTAAAGCCGTAGATAACAATGGCAAAACGTAAGATCTTCTTTCCAGAAAAAGTAATACCGCTATGCCATTCTACAGGTGTTTGGTTATGCAAAGTGTTTGCATAAAAAATACCCATGACAATACCGATAACAAGCGGAGAAAGTCCTAATGCTTTGACCGGAGCAAGTCCTGCAATGTATGTTGCACCTGCTGCGAAGATAGCAACAAATAAAATACCACTCATGGTACCTTTACGCTTTTGTGGAGAAAATGGCATAAAAATCCTTTTATTCAAAATTATTGATAATATTTTTAGAATTCTACTATAATTTTGATATAATTTACAAACTATTCATTTAACTAATGATACAAATCAATTTTAAATAAGAGAAAAAATATGAAATTAACACTTAGACAAATGGAGATCTTTTTAAATGTTGTGGTCTCTGGGCATTTGACGAATGTTGCCAAAGATATGAAGCTAAGCCAATCGGCGATCTCTATGTCCATTAAAGAATTGGAAAATATTTTGGGTAGACCAGTGTTTGACCGGATCAACAAAAAGCTTGTGCTTAATGAAGTGGGACGTGCATTTTATAAAGAGATAGACCCCATCTTTAAAAAGCTTTCAGACATTGAGTATGAGTTTAAGAATTCAGAAAACAAGGGGATGATCCGCGTAGGTGCGAGTACTACCATCGTAGACTATTTGATGCCTGCCATTATCTGTAGTTATATGAGTGCTTATCCTGATGTTAAAATTACGCTCAAGGAGGGTAATACCAAAGAGATCGCAGATATGATCAAAGAGGGATCGATCGATATAGGTTTTGTTGAAGGGCTTGTTCCCGGTTCAGATATAATTAAAGAGAAAATAGGGGTAGATGAACTGGTTGTTGTCACAGCAGATCAGAACCTCTGTAAACCATGTACGATAGATGAGCTGGAACAAAAAAGATGGGTCCTTAGAGAAGAAGGTTCTGGTACAAGAGAAGTCTTTTTGGGTTACATTAAAGAAAAAGTAGACGATTTAAATATTTTCTTGGAACTTGGACATACGGAGTCCATTAAAAGTATTTTGATGAACCGTGAATGTCTAACCTGTATCTCTAAAATCTCAGTGAAAAATGAAATCGAGGAAGGGAAACTCTGCAAGGTTCCTGTACAAAATTTTGAGTGTAAAAGAGATTTCCTGATGATTTATCATAAAGACAAATATCATAGTTCACTGTTTGAAAAGTTTGTCTTCTTCTCTCGAAAACTGATGATGCAGATGATAGAGGGACAAACGGTCCCAGCCGTTAATGCTTCTCAAAAGTCTTAAGGGCTTGTTGGTATTCTCCGGGATGGTTCAGATTTGTAAATGGACCATCTTCATCAAACTGTACAAAGAGGGTGTTGGCAAGGTGTAGTAGATCACCCAATCTATGGTTCTCTTTTTCTAATTGCGAATAGGCCAAAGGCAAGATAGACCTTTTATAGAGTCCACAGAGAGGTTGAACACCGCTTGGACTTTCTGCCACAATCACATCGAGTCTGCTTTCATTATGTTCCAAAAGCTTCTCTATGGTCTCTTTGCTGACAAAGGGTGCATCCACACTTAAAATAAAAACCTCTTCTGCTTTTAAAGTTTCAAAAACAGAGATGAGTCCTACAAGAGGAGAGTTTTCTGTATAGTTGTCTTTAATCACCCTACAATCAAAATCAAATTTATTCTCCTTTGCCGAGATATATACTTTGTCAAATAAGGTACTGAGTTTATCTTGTTGAAATTCAGTCAGTGTAGGGTAGTTGGCAAAAGGCATTAAAGCCTTGTCTTCACCCATACGAGAACTTTTCCCCCCTGCAAATATGACGGCAGTTGTGACTCCTGTCATAGGGTTACGCTCGCTTTACGTTTTTGATGTATCAGCAAGACTGCAAATGCCATCAAGGTGATGATAGACTCGATCAAGAAAAGATATTCTCCATAGACCTGACCAGAAAGTACAGCACCGACTGAACCCCCTAATCCAAATGCGATACCCAGAAAAAACTGCTGTGCAAGTTTTTTCTGGGTATAGAGTGAAAACACATAGGTAATGGCTGCAGTATGGTAGAGTGCAAAACCGATGGCATGCAGGGATTGTGATGCAAAGGTCAATATGATCGAGTCTGGAAAGAGATATAATATCATCCACCTGAGTGCCGTGATCAGTGTAGCAAACTGCAAGATATTAAGTAGGTTTCTTTGCAGAAGAGGGCCTTGAAAATAGTACATGAAAATTTCACAGATCACGCCAAAACTCCACATCCAACTTGTCATTTCAAGTGAGACCCCATGTGCAGTTTCGTAGATGGTAAAAAAGTTATAGAAGCCACCAAAACCCACTTGCATTAAAAATATTGAAACCCAAAATGCCCAATATTGTGTGAGTGAAAATGAGGCATCTTCTTGTGCTGAAGAATGGGAGATAGTGTCATATCTTGTCAGAATAGCACCAAAAATAAGGGTTAAAAATGCTACTGCACTTAAGTAATAGAGCGCTTCATAAGGTGATTCAAGTACTCTTCCCAACCATAGTGCAATACCCATAAACCCAAGAGAACCCCACAGTCGTACTTTACCGTAAATGTGTCTGGACAAAGAAGCCAGAGCGATGGTTTCGACATAGGGAAGAGAGATACCCATCGCGGCGCCAAAGAGAAGATTTGCAGCAAGATAGATCCAAAAATCCTGTACCGTGGCCAAAAAAAGCAAGGTGCCTATAAAGGTAAAGAGCAAGGAAAGTTGGTATATCTTAGGGCTTAGAGAGATAAAGTGTCGAAAAACAAAAGGCAGTAAAAACCGCATGAAAGGGGCAGCTGCATAAAGGATCCCCACTTCCATGGGCGTATATCCCAGGTCCAGCAACACTTTTGGCATGAAGATGACATAGATACCTACAAGGGCAAAGTAAAAAAAGTAGTACCCTCCTAAAAGTGGTGAAAGAAATGTGTTAACTGGTTTCATTTTTTGTTTACAACAGCCGTCGCAGACAAGAGGTCATGCAGTGTTTTGTTGTCTTTTCTAAAAAACATAAGTGCCCAACCCAGAAAGGTAAAGAGTGAAAGAATCGCAGCCAAATTTCTAAAGACGATGATAAAAAGAGAGGGTTTCTTTTTGGTATGTTCATCAATGAGTGTAATGTTATAGGCACGATACCCTGGTGTCTGCCCCGTCTTATACATAAAAAGCGTCTGTATGATGACTAAAGGAACAAGTATGTAGAACCACCCTAGTATTTTATGTTCAGAAAAATCATCTCTGCCATCCATGACAAGATAAAAGACAATATACATAATAGGCATGAGAAGCATAAAGGCATCAGTTAAAAAAGCTTTTATTTTCACACCTGCTGATGCATATTCATTCGTATGGGATGTCGATTTCACTTTGGGTGTCTGTGCTTGGACTTTCCCTTTTTTGATATCTCTAAAACGTTGTTTAACCATTAAAAATCCCAAAGAGCAGCAGCATAGGGGCCTGAAAAGTCCATGTCTGCATGAAATCCACTGACCAATGCATCACTGTCCAGGTGCAATGCTTTATATCCCGCTTCCAGACCTAGTCCCATAGCCAGGGTATAACGCGCAGAGAGTTCATAATCATAAGCGGTGATATCCCAATAGCTGATGGCATTGGCCTCAAGCTGAAAAGAGAGATCCGTGACAGGTAGATTAAAACGCACCTTACCATAGAGCATCGGTACCCAGGTTGAAAAGTCTGCAACATCACTATCCTGACCGCTGTGCACATCCATATTTCCAGAAATATATCTTAGGGTAAGTCCGGCATCCACTTCAGCCCAATTATCAAGAAATTCATAATAGAGTGTGACATCCGTCATGTCAAGTGACAGGCTACTGTCTATCGTATCATTATAGGTATTATCTCCCCATGTAAGGTTATCTACACTACTGCTTCCCACATGTGAAAGTGTGGTATATCCCAATTTTACATTGGGAATAACAGGCAAAGGATGTTCAAAATAAGCGTTTAAAAAGATATCTTGTTCTTCATTGAAGCCTAAAGTATCTTCAATATTTGCAGCGCTTCCTTTATAAGACGCATTGCCGTTAGGCTGATGATTGAAAAAACCAAGGGAAATTTCTCCCCCTATCGTGTCAGCATGCATCTTGCTTAGTGTGAGCAGTATAAAGAGTGCAAGTTTTTTTAAATTCGCCATTTTATTGTAATCCTTGTGTCATAGTAAAGATAGGCAGAAGCATCGCTGACACGATTACACCTACAACCACACCGATAAAAAGCATCATAAATGGTTCAAGTAGACTGAGAAGCAGTTTGAGTTTGTCTTCATTCTCTTCGGCATAAAGGGTAGAGGTATTGTCTAGGATTTGTGCCACTTCACTTGACTCTTCCCCCAGAGCTAAAGATTGCATAAAGTTACGTTTGAGTTTTACGCCTTTTGCCATCTGGAGTGCGTTGGATAGTTTATTTCCTTCCAGCACTTTTACGGATGCCTTTTCAAACAGGTCACGTAAGCCATAATTTGCAAAAGTCGCCTTTGAAAGCTGCACGGCTTGGGCATAGGCAATACCTGAACTGAGCATCAGCGAGAGGATGTAGGAAAATCTACCAAGTTCATGATTTTGGATCAGTGTTCCCAGTACAGGCATTTTCAGCAGCATTGAATCGATGATACGGTGAAAGGTATCTATTTTGGCATAACAGACTCTAAAGATAAGGATAATAGACAAGATGCTAATAATAATAGCAATATAATGAGAGGTCAAAAAGTCACTGAGCCCAAGAACAAATTGAGTGATCGGAGGAAGCTCTTGACCGGTATCTTCAAAAATACCTGTGATTTTTGGAACTACAAAAGCGATGAGGAAAGAGGTCATACCTATGGCAACAGTAAAAATGATGGCAGGATATGTCATGGCTCCCTGGACCTGTTTTTTGACTTTGTTCTGCGCAGAGAAAAAATTGCCCATATTCGTAAGGACTTCGACCATTTTTCCACTCTGTCCTGCAACATTGAGGCTTTGAAGAAAAAACTCAGGCAGAGCATAGACCTTTTGGCTATTCAGTGCATGGTAAAGGGATTTCCCTTCATCGATCATTGTTTTAACAGAGTTCAGAAAAGAGACATATTTTTTTTCTCCTTCATGCTGGTTCTCAAGAAGTTTGACCGCAGTAAGTATCGTCATACCTGACTTGAGGTAAGAAGAGAGCTCTTTGGAAAAAGCACTAAGCAGTTCTCCTGGCATTTGACGTTTGGAAAAGGCTTCAAGTGAAAACTCTTTGGTAGGGGTAAGTCCTTCATGATAGATATTTTGTGTACGAAGTTTTTGTCCTGCTTCTTCCTCAGAACTTGCCGTAACAGTACCTTTGACCTTTTTACCTGTTTTGTCAAAACCTTTGTACTTAAAAAGCATCCGCGTATATGTCCTTGCAGTAAATTATAAGTATTATAACTTTTTTAGCTGTATCTAGCTATAGTAGTGCATGAAACGATTTATAGCACTTTTGCTATCAAAGGTGCTCAAACATCCACTTTACTCAAAGGCATCTAATTTAAAATGATAATAGCTCGAAGAGTGTTTATCTTTTAGCATCACTTCATTGACGATGGCGGTAGGTCCGCCCTGCTCAGGCAGAGGAGTGATCTTGATCTCTTCAGGGATATATATCTCTCTACTGTTCTTCTTTAATATCTCACGGCTTTTCAGCTCGTTTATCTTGAAAGATCCTGCCAATATTTCATAAGCGGTTTTAGTATCTTTATGTTGC
>JBFEKK010000010.1:0-11207 GCA_041552675.1 Sulfurovum sp. | reverse complement strand
GAGGAGGCGGAAGATACGTTTGTTTGACAATATGAGGGGTATTTTTATCTTTATTTTCTACTGTGGGTTGGTCACATCCGCCTAAGAGCATGAGGATAGCAATAGTGACGATGCCATATTTCATATCTACTCCTTTATTCAGTAATCATACACTTATTGTAATATAATCCACTGATAATTACAATAATACTTTTTAAAATCTAAAAGATAAAATGGATGCTAGTAAGTATACAATTTAATCTGAGATTGAGAGGGTGATCATTGGCTAATGACTGCAACAGCGATAGCAAACCCACCATCATGGCTAATAGAGAGTGAACATTCTTTGATCTGGTGTATTTTTTGTGCTTCTTTACTTAGTGTAAATGTAGGTGCTCCACGGGAGTTTTTGGTGATGATAATGTCATGAAATGAGAGTTCACTGCCAATACCACAACCCAATGCTTTTGCAATAGACTCTTTAGCTGCCCAAAATCCAGCTATAGATGCTGGCTTTTGTACGAGCTCAATCTCTTGGGGACACAAAAAACGTTGTTTAAATTTATCACCAAAGTGTGTTAATGCTTTTTCTATTCTATTGATCTGTACAATATCTGTTCCTATTTTCATAGCCATATTATATCGATTACATCCACTCAACAACTTTAGAGACTTCATCGGCTACAAAACATTTAATGTTTGTTTTTTCAAGTGGTTTATTCGGTATGACTGCTTTTGTAAATCCTTGCGTCTCAATCTCTTTGAGACGTTGAGAGAGTCCTGAGACTTCACGTATCTCACCGGTCAGACTTACTTCACCTAGAAAAAGTGTCTCTGCACTTAGTTTTCTGTCTCTATAGCTGCTTAAAATGGCTGCGATGATCGCAAGATCAGCAGAAGGTTCATGTATCTTGATCCCTCCTGAGACATTGATAAAGACATCATAGGTACCAAGAGGCAAATCAAGTTTCTTTTCGAGTAGTGCCAAAAGCATGCCCAGACGATTGTTATCAAAACCGGTAGAACTTCTTTTCGGATGTCCATAGGATTCTGAAACCAGAGCTTGTACTTCTACGATGATAGGACGGCTTCCCTCCATGATGACAGTAAGTGCTGAACCTGACTGGAGTTGATCTTTGTTGAAAAATTTACCTGCCATACTTTTTGCATCGTTCAAGCCTTCTTTGTTCATTTCAAATATACCGACTTCATTTGTTGCGCCAAAACGGTTTTTAAAACCACGTAATAGACGAAGATCGGAATTTGTATCTCCCTCGAAGTAGAGAACAGTATCTACCATATGTTCAAGGACTCTAGGGCCCGCTATGGAACCATCTTTTGTGATATGTCCGATGATAAAGATAGGTATCTGCAAAGACTTCGCAATACGCATCAGTTCAAAAGTGATTGTACGTACCTGTGTGACTGAACCAGGTGCAGAGGGTGTTTCATCAGAGTAGAGTGTTTGTATGGAGTCAATGACAATAAGTTCATAGTCTTGATTACCGATTTCTGATAGGACAGAACTAAGATTGATCTCGGGGAGTAAAAAAAGGTTTTCATGGTTTGCTTCAAGTCTATTTGCACGTAGTTTTATCTGTCCGGCAGATTCTTCTCCTGAGACGTATAAGACCTTTTTTGTAGCTCTGGCCAGGTTTCCTGCTATCTTAAGTAAAAGGGTGGATTTTCCTACACCTGGGCTACCTCCAATGAGTGTAAGTGAACCCGGAACAATGCCTCCACCCAGTACCAGATCCAGTTCTCCGCTTCCTGAAGTGAAACGGACAATATTGTCTTCTTCTATCTGTGTAATAGGTTTCGCTTTGGGGATAGATGAACCTGAAGCACTAGAACTTGAAGTTTCTTTCAAAAATTTAATTTGATCAGAACTCAGTTCGATCATTGTTTCCCATTGATCACATGAGGTACATTTTCCCATCCATCTTGGAGATTGAAATCCACATGCCTGACATTCAAATAATGTTTTTTTCTTTGCCATGATTTACCTTCTGTTCTATTGTGATGTTATTATAGGGTTAAATGATGTGAAAACTAGAAAATATGTCATATTGACATCTTTTTAAGGCATCTTAATTTAAATTATGATCAGATTTCAGGGTGGGCATGTACTTGTATATGTGTATACTTTTTAACTCTTTTGGTTATAATTTCGGCATATATGAAGGAAACTTAGTGACACTCAATACAATTAAACAGCTTTTTTATGGTCTTTATATGACAAACAGTTTTGGATATAGATTAAGAAAAGTCAATGACCCCATGGAAATAAAAAGATTAAGACTTGCCTATTCGGAGGCACAGCTTGATACTTTACATGTTTCAGTAAAGATTGAAAATCCGGAAAAACTACCTCAAGAGGGCCAATATCTTATTGTGATCAATCATAGAAGTATTATAGATCCGCCTATCGTAGAAGTGGCACTTAAACATACAAAAATATTCGGCCCATGGATCTCAAAAAAAGAGCTTTATAACTCTTTTTTCTTTGGACTTTTTGTCCGTAATGCGGGTTCCATACTCCTCGACAGAGAAAAAAGCCAAATGAGTGGTTTTTTTGCTGAGACAAAAGAAGCAGTCAAACGTGGAGAATCCATTTTTATCTTTCCTGAAGGTACACGAAATAAAACAGACAGCGCGTTGACAACATTTAAAGAGGGGTCTCGTATCATTGCTTTGAAAAACCGTTTGCCTATCTTGCCTCTATATATCAAAACGGATTCGGATAAAGTATTGAAAAATGCATTAAATGACGGTAAGTTGGAACAAGAAGTGACTGTCGTTGTGGGGGATATTATAGATTATAAAGAGAAAACAAGTCTTGAAATACTCTATCGTAAGATGTTCTCTCTAGACGAAGAAAGTTAGGATGTTGCCGACCTTTCCTAGCTACTAGATAAAAATTTCGTCTAAGATCGTATTGACATACTCATTTGCTTTGAATCTTATAAGGTCTTCAGGCTGTTCTCCGGTCCCTATGTAAAAAATAGGCATTTTCAATTCATCTGCGATACTGAATACAGAACCACCTTTGGCTGTACCGTCAAGCTTGGTAATAATGATGCCATCAATGCCGACCATTTCATTGAATACTTTTGCCTGATTGATAGATGAACTACCTTGTGTACCATCTAGTATAAGCATTTTTCGGTGTGGAGCACCATCAAGTGCCTTTCCCGCGACACGGATCATTTTTTTTAATTCTTCACTCAGGTTTGTTTGTGTGTGGAGTCTTCCTGCAGTGTCAATGATGATGTTATCAAAACCTTTGGCTTTTGCAGACTCTATAGCATCAAAGACCACAGCAGATGGATCATGCCCCTGTTGTGTAGCAATGATAGGGACCTCTAATTTGTCTGCCCATCTTGTAAGTTGTTCTATCGCCGCAGCACGGAAAGTATCTCCTGCTCCAAGCATTACTTTTTTACCTTCTTGTTTGTAACGATACGCCAGTTTAGAGATGGTCGTTGTCTTTCCTGCACCATTGACACCGATAATCATTTCCACAAAAGGTTTGGCATCACTCTCTTTGAAGTCCGCTTTATATTGAAAAACAGAGATAAGTGAGTTGAATGCCTGGATTTTATTGATCTTGTCCGGTAATCCATTTAAAAGTCTTTCTACAAGTTCATAATTGACATCTGCTTCAAGCAAGATATCTTCAAATTCATCTTTAGGAATCACTTTTCGTTTTGTTGGTGCAACCTCTTTGATCGCATCACTTGTTTTACCCAATACTTTTTTTAATAAATTAAACATTCTGTATTACCTTGTTTTTAATTGTTTTTTTGCTTGTTGTATATCGTATTCTATCATTTCTACCGGGACTACACCTTCATAATGTGTGAAGTACTTACCCTCTACATACATCACTGTAAGTGGAATGGGAAAGTTCCTAGGTAAGTCGAGTGTAGTTGCCAGCAGATTTGCAAATGCATCGTTGTATGTACCGTTGGAGATAAAATAGTTAATTTGATTTTTTGCCATAAATGTCTCTAGCTCAGTTTGCACAATACTGTCATGGGTAAGTATACCTACGACAAGAAGCTCTTTTTTGTGTTTTTTCTGAAGATCATTCAAATAGGGTATTTCTCCAATACAAGGTGGACACCATGTAGCAAAAAGATTTATAATGACAATAGGCTCTGATATATCTTGAAAAATTACTTTTTGACCGTAGATAGTAACTTTATGACTTTTCACTTTCGTGTTGATGAGTGTAAATACCTCTGGCTGTTTTTCAGGTACAGATATATTTACCTCTGGTACAGACGGCTTCATGTGAGGAAGAATATCTTCTTTCTTAGCAAGTTTAAATCTTTTGTCTTCTTGTACCATTGTATCTTTTTCCGTAAAAACTTCAGTAGTGTTTTCTGTGGGAAGTGGGGTGGATTCTACTTGTTTGTCTTCCCATGCTATAAAGATGATCAAAATAATGAGCAGTATCAATGAAAGAAGCATAGCTATTTTTTTATGCACACAGACCCTTTTGGTATAATTAGTCTGGCGATTATAGCCAAAGAGCAATAAATAATAAGATGAATAGATGGATCAGTATGTCAAAAGAGTATAAAAAAAAGCAATTTAGAAGGCAGAGTTTAAGACAATTGAAGAAAGCTTCTGGAACGGGGAGCTATCAAAAAGATAAGAAAATACTGTATAGACTATATCAATATATCGTAGAGAATAAGGCTAACACTGTGATGCTTTATATACCTTTAGGAACAGAGGTGAACTTGTATCCTCTTATACAGAGATTGCGCAAGGAAAAGAAACTGCTCTATGTACCATTTATGGAAGGTGCAAGTTTTAGGTTGGTAAAATATAGGCTTCCACTAAAGAAAAAAGCGTTTGGGATACATGAACCCAATGATTCAAAACAATATAGAACAAAAAATATAGATATTGCTATCGTACCTATCGTTGGTGTAGATATAACACTGAGACGTGTTGGATTTGGTAAAGGTATGTATGATAGATTTTATGAAAAACAGAATGAATATATAAAAAAAACAGTTTTTGTAGCGCGTGAATTGTGTTACAGCAAAGAGATCATAACAGACGACTATGATGTAAAAGCAGACATGATTATCACCGCTTAAATAGGTTTTGCCAAAAGCAAAGCTTGGATGATCGAATAGCGTAGGAACTTGGTTCGTATGTTATGAGACATGTAAGGACCGAAGGATAAGGTATGTTAGGGATAATAGGGGTTTCCAGTATAGCTGGGATAGCTATTGGGGCAGGTGTGTGTTACCTGTGGATGAAAATAAGTACTAAGAACAAATTTTCATACATAGAGTCAGAAGCAAAAGCCAAGGCCAAAGCGATAGAGAAAGAGACGGAACTTTTACTCAAATCTGCACATGTGAGAATCAAAGAAAACGAGTTGGAACAAGAGCGTGAATTTCAAAAACGTGTGGGAAAGGTAGATGAACGTAATCGTACCTTGATCTTGAAAACCAAAGAGCTGACTTCTAAAGAAGATAGCCTAAATCTCTTAGAAAAGAGACTCTTGGAGAAAGAGACCCAGTTAGAAAAACTTGAGCAAAGAAAACGAGAAGAGATTGCCAATACAGTAGATAAAATGCAACATATAGCTTCTTTGACAAAAGAGGAGGCAAAAGCATATATTTTAGAAAAGGTAGAAGAGCAGAGCCGTGCAGATGTTGCTAATATTGTACGTAAGTATGAACAAATAGCAAAAGAAGAAGGTAAACGAAAAGCCAATTATATTTTGGCACAAGCTACTACGCGCTACGCAGGTGACTTTGCAGGTGAACGTCTTATTAACCTTGTAAATTTGCCCAGTGATGAGCACAAAGGACGCATCATAGGCAAAGAAGGTAGAAACATCAAGACACTTGAAATGCTCTTAGGCGTAGATATTGTCATAGATGAAACACCGGGTGTGATCCTTGTAAGCAGTTTTAATCTGTATCGAAGGGCTATTGCAACCAGAGTGATAGAGATACTGGTAGAAGATGGACGTATACACCCAGGTCGTATAGAGGAAGTACATGCAAAAGTACAAGAAGAATTTGAACAAAAAACTTTTGAAGAGGGCGAAAATATACTCATAGAACTAGGGCTTTTCCCTATGCATGAAGAACTTGTGACACTTTTGGGTCGTATGAAATACAGAGCGAGCTATGGACAGAATGCTCTGGCGCATACCTTGGAGGTAGCCAAACTTGCCCGTGTCATGGCAGCTGAAATGGGTGGAGATGAAAAACTTGCGCTTCGTGCAGGTCTCTTACATGATATCGGCAAGGCATTGACACAGGATCTGGGTGGTTCACATGTAGATATAGGTGTAGATCTTTGTCGTAGACATGGGGAGCACCCTACGGTCATTAATGCGATATATGCCCATCATGGATATGAAGAACCTGACTCTGTAGAGAGTGCTGCCGTGTGTGCGGCAGATAAACTCTCTGCAGCAAGACCTGGTGCAAGAAGAGAAGTTCTTGAAAGCTTTACAAAGCGTGTGAAAGAGGTTGAAGATATTGCTCTAAGTAAAGAATATGTCAATCAAGCTTATGCCATTAATGCAGGTAGAGAGATACGTGTTTTTGTCAATGCTCAAAAGATGAGTGACAATGAAACCGTACTTTTAAGTAAAGAAATTGCCAAAGAGATAGAGGAAAAAGTACAGTACCCTGGTGAAATAAAAGTGAATGTGATCCGTGAGACCCGTGCTGTCAATTATGCAAAGTAAAATTTTAAAATGGTTATAATTTTAAGATATTAGTTAAAGGATATATAAATGAAGAAAATTTTAGTAGCAATACTATTTATAGGATTGGGTTTTCAAGCCTATGCAAAAGATACTGTGGTGGTACTGGAAACCAATATAGGGAAGATAGAATTGAAAATGTATCCTGAAGTGGCACCGCTTGCAGTTGAGAACTTTACCATGCATGTCAAAAACGGTTACTACAATGGGCTTATTTTTCATAGAATTATTAAAGGTTTTATGATTCAAGGTGGTGATCCTACAGGTACAGGTAGAGGTGGTGAGTCTATCTGGAAAAAAGATTTTAAAGATGAGTTTGCACCCAATGTTGTATTTGACAGACCGATGTTATTGGCTATGGCAAACCGTGGACCTGTAACCAACGGAAGTCAGTTTTTCATTACACTTGCACCAACACCTTGGTTAAATGGTAAACATACTATCTTTGGTGAAGTGATCTCAGGTGAAGAAGTGGTACGTAAGATGGAAAATGTTTCTACCGGCAGAGGGGACAGACCAATGTTCGATCAAGTCATCATAAAAGCCTATATCAAAAAATAGATGGATTTAAATAAATTACGAGACGAGCGTAAGAAATGGCTTACGTGGAAAAATATAGTACCTTATCAGGAAGCCATTAAAACGCTTAAAACGTATGAAGATGTTGAGGTAAAGCTTGGAGATAGAGTTGAAGTTCAAATCAAGAACCTTAGTCCCCAAGATGCCCAGCAGATAAAAGAGACGGCACTTCTCATGAAGCCTTGGCGAAAAGGCCCATTTCAGATTAATGATCTTTTTATAGACTCTGAATGGCAAAGCCAAATTAAATACAATCTGCTTGAGCCACACTTTGACCTGAAAGATAAGATCGTTGGTGACATAGGATGTAATAATGGATATTACTTGTTTCGTATGTTGTCTCAAGCCCCTAAAAAACTTATAGGGTTTGACCCCTCTGCTATCTATTATTCACAGTTTCAGTTTATTAACCATTTTATAAAGTCTGATATTGTGTATGAACTTTTGGGTGTAGAGCATGTAGAGTTCTATGAACATAAGTTTGATACACTTTTTTGTTTGGGTGTCCTCTATCACAGGTCTGACCCTGTGGCGATGCTGAAATCACTGTTTAAAGGGCTTAATAAAGGCGGTGAGCTCATTTTAGATACATTTATGATAGATGGTGAAGGTGAGATGTGTCTGACGCCTAGAGACCGTTATTCAAAGATACCAAATATCTATTTCGTACCGACGGTCAATGCCTTAAAAAATTGGTGCTTTAGGGCAGGGTTTGAAACAGTTGAAGTATTGGAAATCATGAAAACAGAACCTACTGAACAAAGAAAAACAGAGTGGATAGACACACAAAGTCTAGAAGATTTCCTGGATCCTGATGATAATACAAAGACTGTCGAGGGGTATCCTGCGCCTAAAAGAGTCTACATAAAAGCAATGAAATCACCTTAAAGTAGCGTAAAAAGCTTAATTCTTAAAGTTACTTTTATTTTTAAATAAGGTTGATTTAGCTATAAATACGCTAATAAAAGCGAAAAGTAGACAAAATTTAAGTTTTGGACACTTTCTTATTAGATAGGAAAAGAATGAGAATATTAACGGTAGGTTTCAACGATGAATACGTTAAGGAACTTGAAAAAGAATTAGATAAATACTTTATTTGTATTGTTGACAATGCAAAAGATATGTATGATGCAACCAATTTTACAGACTTTAGACATTATGAACTGGTTGTGATCGTGGATGAAGGTGTAAAGTTTTCACTTGAGCGTTATGTGAATGAAGTAAAAAAGAAAAAGAGTGAAACGAAGATTATGATATTGACAAATAATGTCAAAGCACAATCTGGTTTCTTCTCTTTGGGTGTAGATGATGTGATCTATCAGCACGGTGAATACCCTGATCTTATCGCTGCAAGGGTGTTGGCAAATATGAGACATCTTTTTGGTACACAGGTTAACATTGATAAGCTTGTTATCGACATTGCAAATAAAAAGATCGAATATGATGAGAAGATCGTTTCTCTCAATGGTAAGACATTTGACATCTTGGCATACCTTGCACTTCGTAAACAACGTGTTTTTTCGAAAGATGAGATCATCAATGCACTTTGGGAAGAGCCTGAGTATGTCAGTGATAACACCGTTGAGGTAGCGATCAATCAGATCAGAAAAAGACTTAAGAGTATTTTGGGTTTCCAAGTGATCCATACAGTACGCCGTAGAGGCTATAAATTTTCTTATTAAATCATCCTTTGGGAGAAGGTACTTGTTAGACCTTCTCCATCTATCTCACTTTTAGCGTAAACCTTATGATAGAAAATTACTAAATAAGTTCTCTTAAAACCTACGCCATTGACGAAAGTTCATTTTGTACCATCTTTAAAAAAAATTGCTATAATCTTCGAAAACTTTAAGGATGTATGATGCAACTTAACACCCATTTAAATATCAATACTTCACTTTGTGGAAAAGTGACAAAGCTTCAAGAAAATTATGCGGAAGTACTTCTGCATACTACACAACAAATGGCTGCGGATATGCAGGGGTTGGTCCATGGTGGTTTTATCTTTGGTGCAGCAGATTATGCAGCAATGTCTGCAGTGAATGACCCTTATGTGGTCCTGGGAGCTTCAAGTTCCAAATTTATAGCTCCTGTAAAGGTTGGTGATGCAGTATTATGCAAAGCTTCCGTTGTAAATATAAAAGGTAAGAAAGCTGAGGTAGAAGTAGAAGCATTTGTCAATGAAAAGTTAGTGTTTGAAGGCAGTTTTACGACGTTCGTTTTGCCTTCGCATGTCTTAGACTAATAGAAGCTTAGCTATACTTTATTTTTTAAATACAATTCAAGGTACACTACAATGAAAAAATTCTTTCTCTATGTTTTTCTAGCTCTGGCAATATTGGCTGCAATCTTTACTTATATGCTTTATACCGAAGGAGCCTTTGACACACAGGAACCTGCAAAAAAAAGTGATTTAAAACCTTTTATGAAATGTGAGGCAGGAAAATGTGGTTCAGGAAAATGCGGTGAGGATCAATAGAGCAGAGTAGAGGATTAAAGCGTACTCTTCACCTGGTCTATCCAAAAAGGTATGACTCTTTGTTCTGCTTTAAGGGTAGTGCTCATTCCATGGCCAGGATAGATCGTGTAATCGCCTTCTATGGTGAGCGCTTTTTCTAAACTTTTCACCATCTCTTCTCCACTTGATGAAGGGAAATCCCATCTTCCAATACTTTGTTCAAAAAGAAAGTCTCCACTGAACCATACATCATCTATCTCTATAATTGAACAGCCAGGAGTATGTCCTGGAAAGTGACGGAATTTTATCTTTACACCTTCAATATTGAGTTCTTCATCACCTACGATGATATGGTCAGGTTGGCTTGGAGGAGTACCTTGTCTAAGAGGATCATCTGTAAGCATAAAAACATCACTTTTGGGACAATAGATAGGAACCATTAGTTTCTCTTGGACCTCTGCGTTTGACCATACATGGTCAAAGTGACCATGCGTGTTAAGTATAGCGACGGGATTCGTGACATTGTCAAGTACCCATTGGGTAGCACCCATACCAGGATCTATGATAAAATCTTTTCCATCCACTGTAGCTATGTAACAGTTGGTTTGGTAAGTTCCCATAGGTTGTATTTTGATTTGCATGATATAATTCTCCTATGAATATATTTAGTCTGTTAGAACGTGCCATTATCAGTGATGATATTCTTATAAAAGAGGAGTTGACCGCTCAATGTTTGGCGTATTGTACCAAAAATGAAATAAGGTGTGATGATGATTTTACCCCTCTGCGATTTTCAAAACCCTCCTATGCTTCCAAATGTCATATTGTAGATCCGAGAGAGCTGCCTGCCAGAAAAGACTTTGAGAGTAAAGAGGGGTTGTCTACCTTGGTACATGCCATTGCACACATAGAGTTTTCTGCCATCGATCTGGCACTTGATGCCGTGTATCGCTACCCACAGATGCCTCATACCTATAAAGTAGATTGGCTTGAAGTAGCCAGTGACGAGATACGTCACTTTAAACTCTTGCAGAGCATACTGACAGAACTTGGATATCAATATGGGGATTTCCCTGTACATTGTGGACTTTTTGATGCGGCAGAGCATAGTGCAGAGAATATTCTGGACCGTATGGCGATCATCCCGCGTTACTATGAAGCATCAGGTCTTGATGTCAGTCCTCAGATCATTAAAAAGCTGGACAACAAACGTAAAAATCCTCAGGTGAAAAAACTGATAGATGCACTGCATATCATTTATGATGAAGAGATAGACCATGTGTATAAGGGTGATAAATGGTTTAAATATCTTTGCAAAGAAGAAGGAAAAGCAGAGGGTACAGAAGAAGAGGTTTATTTTGAGATACTTGAGCGTTATAAGTTACTCTCAAAACACCGTCCCTATGTCAATGTGGAAGCAAGAAAAGAGGCAGG
>JBFEKK010000009.1:0-11218 GCA_041552675.1 Sulfurovum sp. | reverse complement strand
TATCAAACTCAATATTATATTTATTAAGGATAGCACGCTGTTTTTCTTGAGCTTCTTTTCTATCGATGATGACTTTAACACCATCATTGTCTTCTAAAACAATATAATCACTTTTTACAGCTTGCATCTTTTCGTAAAACTCTTTAAAGTTTTTAAATGGTTCTCCATTCACCTTATCGATGGGCCACATTGCAAAATCATTGTCTCCCCTACTCATATCTGAAGCCAATACTTTAAGCAGGACTACCACTTCGTTTTTATCTTCTTCCTGCCATTTTCCAGCCAAATAACTTAATTTTAAACGGTTTCTGTTTGTAGATACAATGAGGTTTCTGGTGAGTGGAGAAAAGACATATCCTCCATAAACAAAATACCTGGGCATCATATCATAACGTGTTGTTTTGACCAAATACATATCATCAGCTATGTATTTTAAATCTGCTTCGACTTGCATATTTTTTCCATCTCGGATGATGTCAAGCTTTACCTTTTCCCCCATCTGATAGGCATCTATAAAGTGCTGATAATGTGTAAACTCATGTTTTCTAAACTCTACCGTACCGTCATTTTCCACATTATGTCCATCGACAGCAGTTAAAATATCACCTTCTTGCAATGCTCCTGCAAGTGGTGAATTATATACCACCTTCACAATCAGTTTTCCACTGACATTCTCATCAAGACCATAGTAACGTCTTATGGCAGGGTTTTCCAGTTTTTGTGTCCCTAATCCCAAGTCTGCGAACCCGTCATACTTTCCATCTTTCATGTCTTCTATGAAGTGTTTCACCATATTCACAGGGACTAGGTAACCAATGTTTTGAGACTTGCTGATCATTTGCATCACTACACCGACAATCTTTCCATCTGAAAGTGCCGGACCGCCGGAATTTCCAGGATTCACTGCCGCATCGACCTGGACTGCCAAAAATGACTCACCACTGTGTGCATACGTATGATGTTCTATACGTGATACCACTCCAATCGTCGCAGAAAGCGTACTTCCTCCCATAGGGTAGCCATACACAACAATTTTTTGTTCAACTTTTGGCAGTGAACCAAAAGTCAATGGTTTCACTCCCTCAAAAAATGCTTTCTCTTCTACTTTTAAGAGTGCCAAGTCTGCCTGATGAGACACTGCATATACCTTGGCAATATAGCGTTTACGCTGTCCATAACGCTGTACTTCTATAAAAGCCTGGTTGGCTACGACATGTGCATTCGTAAGAATATACTCACCATCTATAATGGCACCGGAACCTGTACTGCTACGCATTGAACTGTTCCATGGTTCTTGATAATTAGGTACTTTTGCAGTGGTGTAGATTTTAACGATTGCTTCTTTGGTACCATTCTCATGTTGTGCACTTGCAGTTAAAAAAAGTGTACTTAGTATTACTATCCATAGTATTCTCATACTGATCCCCTAAAATCTTCTGCATCTATACAGCTTATATTTCGTTTTATTGCTTCTTTTACCATAAGACCTGATTCTTTTGAAGAGAGCAAATTTTTTTCTTCATCATACAGTCTTGCAGAACATACACCACAGCTTGGACTTCGGTCTTTACCTATAAGTAGATCCAAATCCGGGTATGTGTTAAAAAATAGTGTAGCATATTGAATGATAGGAGTAGATAAATCTTCTCCATTGAAGTTTGATATGGCCTGTTGCCCTTGCGGTGTTTCTACCAAATCCATTGTAGAACGAGGTGTACCAAAGGCATAATCTTCCGGGCAAAAAGGAATGAGTTGAGTATCTTTTAGTTGTTCTAAAAGTATTTCATTTTTATTGTCTGTCGCATCATATCGACATTTTTCACCTAAAAGACAAGCGGAAATTGCGACCTTTTTCATCGTTAAAATACAAAGAGTAACATATAAACCCATGCCCCTGTCAACATGGTTAATATAATACCTACAAAAGTACGTTGTCCATCCTTTTTATGTGATTGAGAATAGAGTCCTGGAAGTGCAGACTGCCTTTTATCACGTTTTGCATAATAGAGTGTCTTTATCCATAGGATCAATGTAGTGACAGAGATCATGATATGAAAAATGAGTACATACAAAAGATAATCATGTGATACAGAACTACCTTCCATAAGATTTTTATATCCACCCTCCATACGCACACCATACTCAAAGAATCCTACTACAATGACAGAAACCACAAAAAGTAAAGTCTGTACACTTTGATGTGCATTATAATTCCCTTTCTTCGCAAGCGTGATCGCCCCATAGATCAGAAAAGGTAACAATGCAACAATGACGGATACAATATCCATAAATACTGGTGCTCTTGTTCCTAAAAAACCTGGTTGAAACATATAATCCATAAAGATCCTTTTTAATTTTCTTCTTCTTTAAATTGTGTATAACGATATCACAATCGAGCTAAATTTCATCAGGTAAAAATACTCTTTATACCTAACAAATGACAACTGATTTTACTTCGGTGAACTCTTCAAGTGCCCACTTTGGACCTTCTCTTCCTACACCCGAAAGTTTAGCACCCCCATAAGGCTGTACATCAAAACGAAGCGTTGGTATATCATTGACCACTACACCGCCACATTCTGCATCTTCTATAAATCGCTGTGTCATTTTCAGATCATTGGTAAAAATGGAAAACTGTAGACCGTACGGTGAGTCATTCATTTTCTTTACTGCAGTTTCATAGTCAGATACGGCTACCAAACTGACAATAGGAGCAAAAACCTCCTCACAAATGATCTTCATATCATCTGTCACATCCGCCATCACAGTTGGGGGGAATATTCCCTCTACTTCTTCACCACCAGCAATCACTTTTGCACCTTCATCTTTAGCTGATGCGATCCATGAATTCGCTCTTTGTCGAGACTCATCATCTATCAGTGGTCCCATAAATGTATCTTCTTCGTAAGGTGACCCCACTTTAAGTTTTTTTGTCTCTTGGGCTATCAACTCTGCAAACGCATCATAAACCTCTTCATTCACATAGATACGTTGGAGAGAGATACACACTTGTCCGGAGTTGTAAAAAGCACCAAAAGCACAACGTGCTGCTGCAAGAGCCAGGTCTGCACTTTTATCTATGTAGGTTGCAGCATTACCACCCAGTTCAAGGCTTACCTTCTTAATCCCTGCCTGTTTGGTAATAATGTTTCCTACAGGCACAGAACCTGTAAAACTGATGACCCTTGGAATATCACTTTGTACCAGTGCTGAACCTACTTCAGCGTCACCATATACTACAGAAAGCGCATCTTTCATAGCATATTGGGAATCTACAAAAAGCTTTGCAAACATATAGGCTGTCATGGGTGCTTCAGGTGTAGGTTTTAATACCACTGTATTTCCTGCTCCTAATGCCGGAGCTATCTTATGTGCCACAAGGTTAAGAGGAAAGTTAAACGGTGTGATACACGCAACAACTCCTACAGGTTCTCGTTTAAAATACGCCAATGTTTTCTTACCACTGGGCATAATGTCGGTTGGAAGTGTTTCTCCGGAAAGATTTGCAAGTTCCATTGCAGTGATCTTGATCGTTTCTACACATCGCTCTACCTCAATACGCGAAAATGCGATGGGTTTTGCTACCTCTTTAGCCAACATCAAAGCAAAGGATTCTTTCTCTTCCATCAGTCTTTTGGCCACATCCTCCAACCATAAAATACGCTGAGACAATGGCGATCTGGCTGCTGCTTTACTTGCAGCTTTGGCAATATTAAGCGCTTTAAGCGTATCTTCTGCATTACAAACCGGTGCAGAGCTTACAACCGTACTGTCATAAGGACTCTTACGTTCCTGTTGTACTTCTTTATTTTCTTCGGTGGAACCAAAAAAGATTTTGGCTTGAGCTATATTAGACATTAGATGCACCTTCTTTCTAAAATTATTTGATTATAGCAAATTGGGGATAAAAGGTAATGGAATTTTTATATATTTTATCTTGTGTGATGGAGAGAAGCAGTAGCATAGTAACTTTTGAGGCATGCTATGAATGTGCCGTATATCTTTCCTCTCTTCATACCATTCATCCTGTTTTGAATTTGGCTAGGCTACGAGGCTATATGTCAAATATTCAAATTTCTCATAAAATAGTTTATCTTTTGGATAAAAAACTATAGACCCCCAAGGATATAATAATCAGTGCAATACCCAGAATAAGATAGAGTGCATGTATCATCTGCGAGTAATCATGTAAGGCGATTTTAAATACTACCATCAATGCTTCAATAGAAAGTGCAATAATAATTGCGATAGAAAACTTTGTTAAGACATTTGCATCTTCATCTTCTTTGCTGTAATTTTTGAAAAAGACCTCTCTTTCCAATATGGTCTTGGCTAGGTCAAAGATGGCAAGCCCCAAAGTAAGTGCAACGATAGGTTTAAAGAGTGAATCAAGGGAGAAGTTCCCTTCCAAAAAGATACTTGTAGCATATCCAACCAGTGCATACATAATGGCAAAGAAAGCAAAGGCCATGAGTGAAAAACCTACTGACTTGTAAAAAAACTTTGTAAAGCTATTGAACGCTGGATTTAACTCTACCAACCCAAGCCTTCCAAGTAAACCAGAAAGCTTGAAATCAATAAAGACAAACTGATCCTCTTCTTTTTTCATAACAGTAATACAAGTATGCCCCGTTGCAGAACTAATATAGGGAGTACTGATGGAAAACTCTTCATCTTTTTGCATCACCTTTGTACTCATATAAGCTCTGTTTTTACCTGCCTCTGACACATCTATCTTATTTCTAAAAATGTTGGGAGAAGTTTGATTCAAATCTTTATCAGTGATATACAGTAGTTCCAGTGAAGGAAATGTTTGGAATGTCTTTTTATAATTCTTTGATGACTCAGCTAAAATCGATCCATTATTTTTTAACGTTGTCATAATAAACTTTTCAATATCTTCCTGATTTTCTTGATAAACTTCAATAAATTCTTTCATTTATCTTTACCTTTATGTTATTGTATATTAATTATACAAGTATACCATGAGAATCATCATATGATATCTGACATATTGTATAGTTATTAAGCAATATCATATAAGGCACAATGATAAATCGGTACACAGCAATGAGACTCATATATTACAAATACCTAAGATTTAGATAACCCACTATTAACAACAATTTAGATAAAATAATTCATTAATTTTGACTACCCTGAAGTAGGTCTTGGAGCGAATCATAATGAACAAATCAAAATACATCTGGATGGATGGCAAATTCGTACCTTGGGATGATGCCAAAGTACACGTACTTACACATACACTACACTACGGTAATGGAGCTATAGAAGGAACTAAAGCTTACAAAACTGTTGACGGAAGATGTGCCATCTTTAAACTGAAAGAGCATACACAGAGACTTCTTAACTCATCAAAGATGACACTGATGGATGTACCATACACAGCTGAAGAGCTCAATGCTGCACAAGTAGAACTTTTGCAGAAAAATGAACTCTTTAATGGTGCCTATATCAGACCATTGGTTTATCTTGGATATGGTGTTATGGGTCTTTACCATAAGGACTGTCCTGTAAATGTTGCGATCTCTGCATGGGAATGGGGGGCTTATCTCGGAGAAGAGGGTCTTAAAAAAGGCGTTCGTGTAAAGATTACTTCTGTTACAAGAACACCTAACACCTCTGGTATGGGTAAAGCCAAAGCCGTTGCAAACTATCTTAACTCTCAAATGGCGAAATTTGAAGCTGTTGAAGCGGGTTATGATGAAGCATTGCTTAGAGATGACCATGGGTATATCGCAGAAGCATCCGGTGCTGCTTTCTTTATGGTAAGAGATGGTGTACTTATCTCGCCACCTAGTGACAATTCACTGGAGTCCATTACACAACAAACTGTGATAGACTTAGCACATGACATGGGTATCAAGGTTGAAAGACGCCGTATTACTCGTGAAGAGGTTTACATCGCAGATGAAGCCTTCTTTACAGGAACAGCCGCAGAAGTAACCCCTATCCGTGAAGTAGATGCACGTATCATCGGTTCAGGTTCAAGAGGACCTATGACAGAAAAATTGCAAACAGCCTATTTTGATGTGGTTGCAGGTAAAAACCCTGACTATATTAAATATTTAACCTATATAAACTAAGGATTATACATGCCAGCAGACATGAACGACTATTTTAAAAAGAAAAAACCGAGTAATAACTCAATGAACAATAATAACAGCGGTGGTGGGAACAACTTTAATAACCCGCTTAGTGGTATGGGTAAAGGTGCACCTTGGATGTTTATCATCATTGCTATAGGATTTGCACTTTTTGTACTCAAACCTTTTACGATCATCAACTCTGGTGAAGTAGGGATTAAGATCAACACTGGTAAATTTGAACAAGAACCTCTTGGAGCAGGACTACATTTTTTTGTCCCTGTCCTTCAAAAGATCATCCCTGTCAATACGCGTATCAGAATGATCACATACTCTGATGTAAGAACAGGGGAACTGGGTGATGCATATAGAAACCTTGAAGGTGGTCTTAAAAGAAACCCGGCTATTACAGTACTGGATAAAAGAGGACTGACTGTCAATATCGACATTGCTGTACAATACAGACTCAAGGCAGAAACTGCACCGGCAACCATTGAAAAATGGGGTACAAGCTGGGAAGA
Organism: Sulfurovum sp.; assembly: GCA_041552675.1. Taxonomy (GTDB): domain Bacteria; phylum Campylobacterota; class Campylobacteria; order Campylobacterales; family Sulfurovaceae; genus Sulfurovum. The sequence continues at coordinate 4,590 of JBFEKK010000009.1, read as the reverse complement.
GAAGATCATCAACTCTAAAGTGCGTGAAGTCGTACGTGATGTTGTAGGTCAATATACAGCAGAACAACTTCCTGAAATGCGTAATCAAATTGCAGCAGCAATCGAAGTAAAAGTAAAAGAGAGTGTAGATGCACTTCTTAATCAGCCTGTTATCCTTGAATCTGTTGAACTTAGAACCATCAACTTACCTACAAAGATCAAAGACCAGATTGAAAGGGTTCAGATAGCGAAACAAGATGTTACCATCGCAGAACAAGAGAAAGAAAAAGCAAAACAACAAGCGCAAAGAGCAGCAGAAGTTGCACGTGGTGAAGCTGAGAGGAACCGTATCGAAGCACAAGGTGAAGCCGATAAAATTCGTATCGAAGCAGAAGAGCAAGCCAAAGCAAATACACTTATCTCAAATTCACTTACACCTCAACTCCTCGAGTTAGAGCAGATCAAAACACAAGCGAAATTTAACGAAGCGCTTAAAGTGAACAAAGATGCACAGATCTTCCTTACACCTGGCGGCGCTGTACCAAACATCTGGGTAGATGCAAAAGGTAAAGATCAACAACGCTTAATGGGACAACAATAACCCATAAAGTATGGTGGAGAACCCCACCATACGTCTCACACCACTTCATTTTCCCCTATCATCTTTCATCATAGCGATTGTACTATATCGCATCATGCCACTGTACTAAAGTAAGTCTGTACCCCTCTTCAACCGGTAATACTTCATGTGAGAAATAAGGGTTGCTGGGGAAAATAATCATGTCACCAGCTTCTGGTTGGATCTTAACAGGTTCTCCACCTTTATCATAGAGATAATTAAACATCAATTCCCCACCAGAAAAACTTAGAGATTTTTCATCTGCATTACTCACATGACTTGTGGCAAACAATACGGTTGAAAGTTTTCTCTGTGGTGCGACCGATTTAAATCCTATCGTTTTTTCATATTTATCAATGATTTCACTTGAATCATCAGCATGCTTGACATAGAAAAATCCTTTTTTGTATTCCAATACCTGTACATCTGTTGAGAGAGTGAGAGCAATATTGAAATATTCCTCTATCACAGGTTTATACTTCATGAATTGTTCATCATAGTAGTTGTGATAAAATGTATCTAATTCATAAATATTGGTCTTGCGATACTCTTCTACAATACCCGCTTGGACTATACCAGTAAATACCTCTTTTTTTACCTTTGCTTTTCTCTTTGTTTCCTCATCTTCTTGTACTAGAGAAGCCAGTTTCTCACACGCTTCTTGTGAAAAAAAATTTTTAATAATGAGATAGGGATAATCTTTATATTGACTTGGTAAAAGTTTATTCTCTATCTCTATATTCTCGAATAAAGGATCACAATATATATGTGTACTGATCTGTATCATAGCGTATACAAATAAAGTTGAAATTGGATAAAACAGTTGTGCATAAAAAGCTCCTTGTCTTTTCTAATTTGGAGTGACATTATAATTCAAAAATCAAACATTTATCCTAAAAGATTTCTTAATTTAATGTTGACCCATACACTTAAAAAAGCTCTCCCAATGTATACTATAGTTATAATACGAACAAATATTTTCCTGATGGAGATTCTCTTATGCAAATAGATTGGAATAAAAACCCCCTCATCCCTGCTATAGCTCAAGATCATGAGAGCAATGAAGTGCTCATGCTCGCATACATGAATGAAGAAGCGTACAACCTTACTCTCTCTACAGGATATGCCCACTACTTCAGCCGAAGCAAACAACGTATATGGAAAAAAGGTGAAAGTTCTAATCATACCCAAGAAGTAAAAGATGTGCTTCTTGACTGTGATGCAGACACGGTGATACTCAAGATAAAACAAAATGGTGTAGCCTGTCATACGGGACGTAAAAGCTGTTTCTTTACTTCTGTGATACAAGACAAAGTAGTCTTAGACCAAGAAGTAGATACGGACGCTATCTACGGTGTAGTAGATACGCTGTACCATACGATATTAGAGCGTAAAAATGCATCTTCAGAAACCAAGTCATGGACAAAAAAACTTTTAGAGGATAAAGCACTGATGCTCTCTAAGATCCGTGAAGAAGCGGATGAAGTCTGTGTTGCCATAAATGAAGAGAGTGATGAACAGGTCATCTACGAATCTGCTGACCTTCTCTATCATACACTGGTAGGATTAGGCTATAGAAACATCTCTCCAGACAGAGTCAAACAAGAACTTGCGAGAAGATTTGGATTGAGTGGTATAGAAGAAAAAGAGGGACGAACGAAATAAAGTGTAAGTTTATTTACTTACACTTGTTCTTAAAACAGGTTTAGCAACCTCCAGCGCACCCTGGGCTCTCTGCATTTCCACCTGCAAAATAGTTTCCATCAAAGCTTACCAAAGAATAATTTCTTTCAGTTCCAAGTGACTCTTTTAAACCTTCAATAGAAAGAAAACCTAGAGAATCAGCATCAATTTTATCCGCGATCTCTTCTGGTGTGAATTTTGTAGAGATCAACTCTACTTTTGTTGGTGTATCAATACCATAACGACATGGATATTTGATCTCAGGTGCAGCAATACGCATATGTACCTCTTTTGCACCTGCCTCTTTAAGCATACGTACAATCTGTTTAGAAGTCGTTCCACGTACCAGTGAGTCATCAATAATGGCTACTCTTTTCCCCTCTATCAGATGTTTGACTGGAGAGAGTTTCAGTTTGACTTTCAGGTCACGTATCTCCTGTGTTGGTTCAATGAATGTACGCCCTACATAGTGATTACGTACAATACCCATCTCAAAAGGGACACCTAGTCCATCCGCATAGCCCTTGGCAGCAGCCACACCGGAATCAGGTACAGGAAGTACAAGATCCACATCCGCAGGTGTCTCTTTAGCGAGTCTTTTCCCCATTTCTAAACGCATTTTATACACATTTTTACCATCGATAATAGAGTCCGGTCTGGCAAAATAGATATATTCAAAAGCACAAGGGTGGAAATCCGGTGAAAAGATCTGTTCGGAAACAGGTTCTTTCCCTTCTTCAAAGGTAAGCATCTCTCCAGGTTCTACATCACGTATAAACTCTGCTCCTACCAGATCAAATGCGCATGTTTCAGAAGCTACGATATACCCACCATCGTTTAGTTTACCCAGACTGAGAGGACGAATACCAAAACGGTCACGGATCACAAACATTTTAGAGCGGCTTTGGATCGCTAAACAGTATGCACCTTCTATCTTTGTCAGCATATCTTTAATACGGTCCACCAAAGAATCTTTCTGAGATTTTGCTATGAGGTGAATAATATTTTCCGTATCCATATCTGTTTGAAAAATGGCACCTTTGTCTATCAATTCATCTCTTACTTCATGTTTATTGATAAGATTACCATTATGTACAACCGATATTTCTCCAAGTTTATACTTGGCAAATACAGGCTGTGCATCTCCGGCAGATTCACTTCCTGCTGTTGAATAACGATTATGCCCTACAGCACATCCACCATCTAAACTATCAAGTGTTTCTTGTGAAAAAACATCTGATACCATACCACGCTTTTTATACGTAGCGATACGCTTGCCATTGGCCACAGAAATCCCCGTAGCTTCTTGTCCACGATGTTGCATAGAAAAGAGCGAATAATACGCTACAGTGGAAGCTTTTTTTGCACCGAACACACCGACTATTGCACACATATTAAATTCCTAAACAATCATTTATAGAGTAAAGACCACTCTTTTGATTTACGATCCATGTCGCTGCACGAATAGCACCTTTTGAAAATGTCTCTCTACTGGTGGCGGTATGGTTGAGTTCTAAAAACTCACCATCATTATAAAAACCAACCGTATGTCGACCTACAATATCTCCACCACGAAGCGCCATCACAGCGATTTCATCTTTAGATCTTGCTCCGATTTGACCATCTCTTCCCGACACACGTACAGCATCAAGATCCAAGCCTCTGCCTTTTGCAGCAAACTCACCTAACGTTAAAGCAGTACCGCTTGGTGCATCCACTTTATGTCTATGGTGTTGTTCCACGATTTCGATATCAAAATCTACTAGTGTGGCCGCTACTTGCTCAACCAATTGTTTAAGTAAAGCAATCCCTGCTGACATATTTGATGCATAAAGTACAGGCATCTCTTTTGAAGCTTCTGTAAGAAGATTTTGCTGGTGTTCAGTAAATCCTGTTGTTGCGATCACAAGTGCTGTAGGGTTTTTTAAAGCCTCTTCACAAAGTTCTTGTGTTGCTGCAGGTGCTGAAAAGTCTATCACTACATCACAATTTTCAAGCACTGCTTTCATACTGTTGGTTACCAATACATCAGAGGGCACATCCATTTTTAACTCATCAAAAACATGTAAAACACTCAGTTCCAATACCTCATGCTCCAAAACATTTTTAATCAGGTGTTCACCCATTCTACCTGTACTACCTACTATACCGACTTTTGCCATCTATTGTTGCTCCTGTATATATGAAATTACTTGAAGTGCAGCTACTGCACCGTCACCTGCCGCTGAAACCACTTGTTTTGGTGCTTCTATGCGTATATCTCCTGCTGCATAAAGCCCTTCTACTGATGTTCTCATACTTAGATCTAC
>JBFEKK010000008.1:0-11994 GCA_041552675.1 Sulfurovum sp. | reverse complement strand
TCATGGATTCGAACCATGGGCCCACTCCTTAAAAGGGAGTTGCTCTACCAACTGAGCTAAAAGGTCACACATTTTTTGCACTCATTACTTGAATAAGTGGACGGAATTATAGCTCAGAAACCTTTGATTGTCAAGAGAATTTTGGGAAATGTTTTTAAATTTCCAACACTTCAGCTAATTTCTCGATAGCAAATACAGTAGATTGTTCTTGAACTGCTTCTCTTGGACCCTTAAAGTTACAATGAAACACCTCTTTGGAAAAAGGTGTTTGCAACCCTATATATACGGTTCCTACAGGTTTGAATTCTGTACCACCGGTGGGTCCTGCTATCCCTGAAACGGCTATGGCATAGTCAGAACCTGCCATCTTTTGTATACCTTCTAGCATTTGTGAGACACAGGCTCGACTCACGGCACCTTGTGTTTCGAGTACTTCGTTGCTGACTCCCAACCAAAGATGTTTGATATCGTTCGAGTAGGTGACACATGAGCCATGGAGGACCTCTGAAGCACCAGATATAGAAGTGAATGCTGAAACGATACGACCACCTGTACAACTTTCTGCAAAAGAGATCGTTTGTCCTTCTTTTGTCAATTTTTGAATGATTTTTTCTACTAGTTCTTGGATATTTTTCATAAGATAATTGTACCGAAAGTAGCTTCTAATGCTCTTTTAGATAAAATCACGGGATAATATAAGACTAAGGTATTATCAAACATGGATTTTAAAGACACACTCCTTCTCCCAAAAACTGATTTTCCAATGCGTGGAAATCTTCCAAACAATGAACCTAAAAAATACAATGCATGGTTTGATGCCGATATTTATGAACAGATGAAAACAAAACGCGCGGGCGCTGAAATGTTTACACTTCATGATGGACCTCCGTATGCCAACGGTGACATTCACATTGGACATGCACTGAACAAAATACTCAAAGACATCATTTTAAAATATAACTATTTCCAAGGCAAAGCGGTGCGTATGACTCCAGGCTGGGATTGTCATGGTTTGCCTATCGAGCAGAAAGTTGAAGAGAAACTAGGTAAAAGTAAGAAAGAAGCGATGCCTACAGAGAAGTTTAGAGAACTTTGTCGTGCACATGCTGCGAAGTTTGTAGACATCCAAAGAGATGGATTTAAAGCTTTAGGTGTCATTGCAGATTGGGGAAACCCTTATGTAACGATGGACTTTAAATTTGAAGCAAACATCTATAGAACACTTTGTGAAGTAGCACAAAAAGGTCTTTTAGTTGAAAGACATAAACCTATTTTCTGGTCATGGGCTGCAAGAACAGCACTTGCTGATGCAGAAGTGGAGTATGAAGATAAAGAAGATTATTCTATCTATGTACACTTTGAACTCAGTGATGCAGCCAAAGAGAAGCTAGGGATAGAAGGTAAAGCAGGTCTTGTGATCTGGACAACAACACCTTGGACACTACCGGCAAATACAGGAATCTCTTTAAACCCTGATGAGATGTATGTACTGACTGATGATGGACATATCGTAGCAGAAGCACGATACGATGCAATGATAGAAGAGGGTGTAGTCTCAGGACATGCAAGTAGAAAGATCGCTGCAAGGGAGATGGAAAACCTTTTGGCCATTAACCCTGTAAACGGGCGTACCTCTACAGTGGTTCTTGGTGACCATGTACTCATGGATGGGGGTACAGGATGTGTACATACGGCTCCTGGACATGGTGAAGATGACTACAAAGTAGGACTTAAGTATGGTCTTGAAGTGGTGATGCCTGTAGATGAACGTGGTTGTTATGATGAGAGTGTCAAAGGCTTAAATCTTCTTCCTAATCCAGACGAGTTTGTAGGGATGCATATCTTTAAAGCCAATGAGCCTATCTTAGAGATCCTGGGTGATGCATTGTTAAAAGAGAGTAAATTCGTTCACTCCTATCCACACTGTTGGAGAACAAAAAAGCCGCTGATCTATAGAGCAACGAACCAATGGTTCATCTCCATAGATGACACAGCCCAGGGTGCAGAAGATACATTAAGAAATACTGCACTCAATGCTATTGAGGGTGTTGACTTTTATCCTAAGTCATCTAAAAACCGTCTCAAGCCGATGATAGAGGGAAGACCAGACTGGTGTATTTCCCGTCAGCGTTCTTGGGGTGTGCCTATTGCCTTCTTTAGAAATAAAAGTACCAAAGAAGTGATCTTAGATGAAAATGTATTAGAACATATAGCTACTCTTTTTGATGCACAGGGTGCAGATGCCTGGTATTCTATGAGTATTGCTGAGCTTCTTCCTGAGAACTCGGGCTATAATCCTGATGACTTTGAAAAGATCGATGATATTCTGGATGTATGGTTTGATTCTGGTTCGACTTGGAATTCGGTGATCAAAAGCGGTAATTATGATGCGGGTGAGTATCCGGCATCTCTTTACATTGAAGGAAGTGACCAGCATAGAGGCTGGTTCCAGTCTTCGTTATTACTTTCAGCAGCTGTGAATGAAGTTTCACCCTATAAGACACTGATCACTCACGGGTTTACTGTGGATGAGAAGGGTGAGAAGATGAGTAAGTCTAAAGGTAACGTCGTTGCTCCGGACAAAGTCATCAAAGAATATGGTTCAGAAATTCTCAGACTGTGGGTTGCACTCTCTGATTATCAGTCAGACTTGAAGATCTCTGACGGTATTTTGAAACAGACGGCTGAACAATATAGAAAGATAAGAAATACATTTAGATTTCTACTGGCGAACGTGGATGATCTTGAAACGTATGTTAGCAATGATGCTTATGGTGAATTAGACAGATGGATACTTACGAAGGCAGCAGAGGTATTTACATCAGTAAAAAGCTCATTTGATGCCTATGATTTCCTTAGAGGATTTGCAACACTGAACCACTTCATCACCAATGAGCTTTCAGGTATCTATATGGATATCACCAAAGACAGACTCTATTGTGAAGATAAAAATGATCCTGTCAGAAGAGCAACACAGTCTGCAATGGCACATATTGCCAAAGCGATGTTGGGACTCGTAGCTCCGGTATTGACATATACAGCAGATGAGATCCTAGAGTATGCACCGGCACTTTTTAAAGGTGACATGGAAAATGTATTCGACCTTGTGTATGTTGAAGTACCAGCAGTTGAAGCAAGTTTTGATGATAAGGTTCTTTTGGAAGCAAGAGTGAAATTCTCTGAAGCAGTAGACAAACTCAAAAAAGAAAAACTGATGAAGTCTACACTTGAAGTTGAGATCGCAGGGGATATGAGCGTATTTGACATTAAGGAGAGTAAAGACCTTGAAGACTGGTTTGTGGTTTCAGCTATGAAATCAAGCAGTGAGGGTGAACAAGTCGCTTCTTTTGAAGTGGATGGCGCAAGCTATACTGTACATAAAGCTACTGCTTCAAAATGTCCAAGATGTTGGAGATTTACAAGTAGCAGTGATGAGTGTGCCTGTGAGAGATGTGCCAATGTTGTTGGTAATGGAGATGTTGCCTAATGTTTGATATGTCTCAACCCATACAAATGGAAGTGATCATTGGTTCGATCATTTTTATCTTTGGATTGGTGGGTATAGGTTTGGCAGTAGTAGAATATTATAAGAGAAAAGGAAGCAAGTCGTGATAACACTAAAAGAAGCCTTAACAAAATCTAATGAAGAATTAGAAGAGATAAGGGCCCAACTTGAAGTCAAAGCCAAAGAGAGTGGACTTAATGCCTATGTAGGGTTTGAAAGTTCAGGTGAGGGTGTACCGATCCTTATTAAAGATAACATTCAAGTGAAAGACTGGACTGTGACTTCTGGTTCTAAAATTCTTCAGGGATACATTGCACCTTATGAAGCTACGGCTATCACTAATCTTAAATCTAAAGGGATGATGGCATTTGGTAGAGCCAATATGGATGAGTTCGCAATGGGTTCAACCACTGAGAGCTCTTTTTATGGACCTACCAAGAACCCCCATGGTACAGATAGAGTACCTGGTGGATCTTCAGGTGGATCAGCTGCAGCTGTTGCCGGAGGTATTGCTATCGCTGCACTGGGTTCAGATACAGGTGGATCTATCAGACAGCCTGCAGCGTACTGTGGTGTAGTAGGAATGAAACCTACCTATGGAAGAGTCAGCCGGTTTGGTCTGGCGGCCTATGCTTCTTCTCTTGACCAGATCGGTCCTATCGCGCAGAATGTTGAAGATGCAGCTATTTTGTATGATGCGATTAAAGGGCATGATGAAAAAGACTCGACTTCAGCAGATTTTGAGATAGAAGATATCGCCAATAACATCAATCCAGATGTAAAACTGACGATTGCGGTGATAGACAACTACATCTCTGAAGCAGATGCAGATACACAAAAAGCCTATGCCCAAACAGTAAAGGCACTCGAAGAAGCTGGACATACGATCGTACATAAAAATATGCAAAATACAAAGTATGATATCGCGACCTATTATATTTTGGCTACGGCAGAAGCGGCAACCAACCTTGCACGTTTTGATGGGGTACGTTATGGAACAAGAGCTGAGTCTAAAAATACGGAAGAACTTTTCTATCATACGCGATCTGAAGGATTTGGAGAAGAGGTAAAAAGACGTATCTTACTTGGTAATTTTGTACTTTCATCAGGATATTATGATGCATACTATGTCAAAGCACAAAAAGTAAGACACCTTATCAGAGATGAGTTTAATGCTATTTTTGAAGAGGCAGACCTTATACTTTCACCTGTTGCCCCATCTGTTGCACCTAAGTTAGGTGCGTCTGAGGATCCACTTGAAATGTACAAGAGTGATATGTATACGATAGCCATTAATCTTGCAGGACTTCCTGCGATTTCACTGCCAGTTGCTAAAAATGATGAGGGAATGCCTATAGGATTACAACTCATTGCTAAAGCATTTAACGAAAAAACACTTTTTGACGGTGCTGCAAGCATGGAAAAAGCTGTAAACTATATTAAATAAACGAAGGAAATAATATGAGAATTAAAAAAAGAGCATTAACATTTGAAGATGTATTACTAGTACCACAACATTCAGTTGTGCTTCCTAAAGAAGTTTGTTTAAAAAGTAACTTGACCAAGCGTGTAACATTGAATACACCTATCGTATCAGCAGCGATGGATACGGTAACTGAGTACAAAGCAGCCATTGCTATGGCACACTTAGGCGGTATAGGGATCATTCATAAAAATATGGATATCGCAACACAGGCTAAGCAGATCACTAAAGTAAAAAAATCTGAGAGTGGTATTATTATTGATCCTATTTTCATAGGTCCAGATAAAACAGTGGCAGATGCAGATGCTTTGATGGGTGAATATAAGATCTCTGGTGTACCTGTTGTCGATGAGGATTTGAAACTTGTAGGTATTATCACAAACCGTGATATGCGTTTTATCACTGATATGAATTTAAGTATCGCTGATGTGATGACAAAAGCACCTTTAGTGACGGCAAAAGTAGGTATCACGCTTGAAGAAGCAGCAAAAGTGCTTCAGGCACATAAGATAGAAAAACTGCCTATCGTAGATGATAATGGTGTACTTCAGGGGCTTGTTACTATAAAAGATATTGAGAAAAAAGAAAGATTCCCTAATGCAAATAAAGATGAGCATGGACGTTTAAGAGTAGGTGCAGCAATCGGTGTAGGTCAGCTTGATCGGGCTACTGCACTGGTAGAAGCAGGTGTGGATGTGATCGTACTTGACTCGGCACACGGGCATTCGCAAGGTATCATCGATACACTTAAACTCATCAAAAAAACACTTGATGTCGATGTGATTGCAGGAAATATTGCAACAGCAGCAGCAGCACAAGATCTTATAGATGCAGGTGCTGACGCAGTGAAAGTAGGTATTGGACCTGGGTCAATCTGTACGACACGTGTCGTTGCAGGTGTGGGTGTACCTCAGATCTCTGCTATCGACGAAGTGGCAGAAGTGGCAAACAAAGCCGGTGTACCTGTGGTAGCTGATGGTGGTATCAAATACTCTGGCGATTTAGCAAAAGCCTTAGCTGTAGGTGCGAGTTCAGTGATGTTAGGTTCTGCACTTGCAGGAACATACGAAGCACCGGGTGATATGATCCTCTTTAACGGAAGACAATTTAAAGAGTACAGAGGTATGGGGAGTATCGGTGCGATGACCAAAGGAAGTACAGACCGTTACTTCCAGGAAGGTACAGCAGCAGATAAACTTGTACCAGAGGGAATCGAAGGACGTGTTCCCTACAGAGGACGTATCGCAGATGTTGTGCATCAAATGGTAGGTGGACTCCGTTCATCTATGGGATACTGTGGTTCAGAGTCGATCAAAGTATTCTGGGAAAAAGCAGAATTTGTTGAAATTACTTCTGCTGGACTTAGAGAGAGTCATGTACATGATGTGACGATCACAAAAGAATCTCCAAACTATTCTTCTTAATCATTCTTTTCGTTATCCCCGTATGTGATACGGGGATTCCTTTAGTATATAAATACGATATCTTTTCTTCCAATTAATCTTCTCTTCAAGCAAGCACAAGCTATAATTTACCTATATAATGAAATAAGGAATTGTAATGCACGAACAAACACTAGCCGTCCATGCAGGATATGAGAAAGATGCACAAGGGACTATGGCAGTACCTATCTATATGAGTACAGCATATGAGTTTAGAGACACAGAACATGCAGCGAACCTCTTTGCACTTAAAGAGCTTGGAAATATCTATTCAAGATTGATGAACCCGACTACAGATGTGTTTGAAAAGCGTTTCGCTGCGCTTGAGGGTGGTATAGCAGCCATAGGTACAGCATCTGGTATGGCAGCTATCTTTTATGCTATTGCAAACGTAGCCGAAGCAGGAGACAATGTAGTTGTGGCAAAACAGGTGTATGGAGGAACAACTACACTGACTGGGCATACTATTAAGCGTTTTGGTATAGAGACGCGTTACTTTGATGTGCGAAATCCTAGTGAACTTGAAGCATTGATTGATGATAAAACTAAAATCATCATTTTTGAGAGTATTACAAATCCTAGTATAGATGTTGCAGACATCGGTGCAATTGTAGAGATAGCAGATAAACATAACGTTATTACTTGTGTAGACAACACTGTAGCAACTCCAATACTTTGTAAACCATTAGCACATGGTGTGGATTTGAGTGTACATAGTACCAGTAAGTACACGACAGGGCAAGGGCTAGCACTTGGTGGTGTGATCGTGGAGCGTGAGAATTTGGTAGAGAAGATCAAAGGTAATGCACGATATGACCATTTCAATACGCCTGATGCAAGTTATCATGGACTTGTTTATAGTGATGTACCACTACCTATCTTTACACTTAGAGTACGTCTTGCACTTTTACGTGACCTTGGAGGTGCTCCTAGTCCATTCAACTCATGGCTGCATATACAAGGACTTGAGACACTCCCACTTCGTATGAAACAGCACTCAACTTCTGCCCTTGCCATTGCAGAATTTCTGGAGGCACATCCAAAGGTAAAAAGGGTAAATTACCCTGGACTAAAGTCAAGTGCTCAAAACCCACTTGTTCAAAAGTACTTTAAAGAGGGGATGGCTAGTGGTCTTCTTTCATTTGAAGTAGAGAGTAAAGAGTTGGCACAGAGTATCGCGGATGCTACAGATATCTTTGCGGTGGTTGTAAACATTGGTGATAGTAAGTCTATCATCACACATCCTGCAAGTACAACACACCAACAACTCTCAGCTAAAGAGCTTGAAGAGGCAGGTGTTCCTGGTGGACTCATAAGATTGAGCGTGGGTCTTGAGGATACACAAGACCTTATTGATGATTTAGCAAAAGCCCTAGGTTAATATATAGAATAAAAGCCCAAATTAGATAAAATACAGCAAATAATATAATTAATGGGCATTGTGCTTGTATGTGACCCCGTCGCATCAGCCAAGAGCTGAGGTTATCGCTAGTGTATACCTTTGGGTGTCATAGTGACGACGTAGTTTTTTGGCTTAGCTCAAAAATGTCCTATAAATAAAAAAGCAGTCTATGGAAATCACAACTAAAACAGCACAGTTTAGCTCTCCTCTCTACCTAGAGAGTGGGCGTATCTTAGAACCATATGAGATCGCTTATGAGACATATGGAGAGTTAAACGAAGATAAGTCCAATGTTATTTTAGTCTGTCATGCCCTTAGTGGTTCCCATCATGCAGCTGGGACCTATGAAGGTGAGCAAAAAGCTGGCTGGTGGGATGGATTGATCGGTGACGGTAAAGCTATCGATACCAGAAAATATTTTGTTATCTGTACCAATGTGATAGGTTCATGTTTTGGGTCAACAGGACCAATGAGTAATAACTACCCTAGTGAAGATCCTTATAGACTTCGATTTCCTGTAGTGACCATTAAAGATATAGTACGTGCACAGATGCATCTTCTTTCTCAGATGGGTATCTACCATGTACGTGCTATAGTGGGTGGCTCTATGGGTGGTATGCAGGCACTTCAATTCGCGGTAGATTACCCGAACTTTTCAGATGATATCATTTCACTTGCTGCTACGTACGCTACAAGACCCTGGACCATCGCATTTAATAAAGTGGCTGTAGAAGCGATACGTAGAGATCCTCGATTTAAACATGGAAACTATGAAAAAGGTGCCTTTCAGGAAGAGGGATTGGATGGACTAGCTATAGGGCGTATCGCAGGACACATCTCTTACCTGTCACCAGACTCTATGGATAATAAGTTTGGACGTAACTATGTGAATAATGATGGACTTTTTGAACTTTTCGGACGTTATGAAGTTGAAAGATATATGGAGTACAATACCAATAACTTTTCACGTATATTTGATCCGCTTTCTTATCTATATATAGTTAAAGCGATCAATACCTTTAATTTAAGTCGTGGATATGACTCTTTGCATGATGCCATCTCACGTATAAAAGCAAATGTGCATTTGATCAGTTTTTCATCTGATTATCTATTTTTCCCTTCAGAGATGGAACATATCGCTAAGATGATGAAACGCAATGGACAAACGTATACGTATCTGGAAGTTCAGAGTAATTATGGACATGATGCATTTTTAGTAGAGTTAGATAAATTTGAAGACCATATCAAGGATGTATTACAATGAAAAATGAAACATTTGAAGAAAAACTAGAACATTCAAAAGAGTTACTTGAAAAACTTATGAATCCGGAGATCACACTTGAAGAGTCAGTTAAACTGTATGAAGAGGGTTTAAAAAATATCAAAGAGGCACAAACACTGATAGAAGAAGCCAAAACGAAAATCACAGTGATAGAACAGGCCAACCAAAATACTGGAGATACTCTGTAATGGCACAACTTGTTGTAGCAGCACTCCAATTACCAACATTGGGTATGAATGCAACAAGGCTTGAGTTTTATCTGAAACAAGCTAAGCAAAGAAATGCAGAGGTGATGCTTCTTGGTGAGTATGTGCTGAATCATTTTTTTAAAGAGTTTGCTACGATGTCACCAAATATGGTGAAAGAACAGACACGTAAACATACAGAACTTCTTAAAAATCTTTCAGAAAAATATGATATTGTTTTTGTTGCACCTATTATTGTCACTAAAAAAGATGGATATCATAAAACCATTGTAAAAATCACTCCTAAGACCACAAGATATTATGAGCAGCAAATTCTTCTTCCTTATGCGCACTGGAATGAAAAAAAGTTCTTTGCCAATCCTATTAAATCACTTGAAGATCCTATGACTTTCAATATAAAAGGCTTCAAAGTGATGGTCATGGCTGGATTTGAACTTCATTTTGACCATTTCTGGCAAAGAGTAACTGAAAAAAAGATTGATCTTGTACTGCTTCCTACCGCTTCAACATTTGGATCTCATAACCGTTGGAGAGAGATCATCAAAACAAAAGCCTTTTTACATGGATGTTACATACTAAGGGCCAATCGTTTGGGTGAATACAGTGACAATGAAGTCAAATGGAAATTTTACGGTGATACCATGCTTGTTTCTCCAGAGGGTGAAATAGAGATGATGCTGGAAGATAAAGAGTCAATGCTGGTTGAGGTGATAGATAAAGCAGATGTGCTGGAACACAGAAAAGCATGGGCATTTGAGAAAGAGTTACAGTTAAGAACGGAGTAGTGCTTTCTCGCCAGGAGAAACAGTTTGATGAAAATGTATAAAAAGGATTTGATATGACACCAGAACAATACTTTAACAGACAGATACAATTATGGGGTGAGGCTACACAAAAGGCGCTTCAAAATAAAAAGATAGCGATCATCGGTTCTGGTGGTTTAGGATGTACTTTAGCGATGGCACTAGGTACTTCAGGGATAGGTGAGATACATATGGTGGATTTCGATACCGTTTCAAATCATAACATCCATAGACAAATAGCATTTAGGCTTGAGGATGAAGGAAAAAACAAAGCCAAAGCTGTAGCAGCACTGATAGAATCTAAAAATCCTTTTGTTAAAGCACTTGCTTTTGATATGGATTTTGATGCATTCAAAGAGTTGGGAAACACTTATGACCTCATACTGGATGCCACAGATAATCTTCCTGTCAGAGGGGAGATAGATAAACATGCCAAAGAGACAAATACACCTTGGATCTACGCAAGTGTTGAAGAGTTTAATGGACAGGTTTGTTTCTTTGATCAAGCAAATTTTCAAGTTTTTAATATTTCTGACCATAAACCTGGTGGTATCACTGCACCTATAGTGATGCATATCGGCTCACTGCAGGCAAATTTGGCATTACGCTATCTTGCCGGGCTTTCTGTGACAAAAGATAAACTCTATTATCTCTATTTTAATGATGAAGGTGAGTTAATGACACAAAAATTTGGTATGCCAGAGGCGTAAACCTAAAACAAATAGTGCTAAAATACGATAAAGAATAAAGGATCACTATGAAATTTAAAACATTACTTTTATCAGGAATGATTTTGTTCTTTGCCGGATGTACACAAGAGACTCAGAACAGTCTTAGTCGTTCACTACAAAACTGGACGGGAACCAATGGTGTACTTGATATCTATGCCGGTGATAAATTGGTACATAAGTTTATCAAAATAGATAAACTTTCAACAGCGTATGGAAGTAATGACAGTAAGCAAAGACCTTATCGTTACGGGTACGGCATTGATGATGTAAACTTTAACGGTAAAAAAGATGAAGGAGAGACGAAAGTCTATTTTGAATTTTCTGATTACTCAACATCATATATATTTTATGAAAGAAACTAAGGAGAACAAGTAAATGAAATTTATTTCGACAAACGAGGCACCCGCAGCAATAGGACCATATTCACAAGCAGTTGAGGCAAATGGATTCATCTATACTTCAGGACAGATAGCACTGACACCGGAAGGTGTGATGGCTGCAGGTGATGTGGAGAACCAAACACATCAAGTCATGAAAAACCTTTTTTATGTACTTGAAGCAGCAGGGGCACACTTCAATGATGTGATCAAAACAACGATATTTTTGGCAGATATGAATGACTTTGAAAAAGTCAATGCGATCTATGCACATTACTTTGGTACACATAAGCCAGCACGTAGTACAGTAGCTGTAAAAACACTTCCAAAAAATGCACTGGTTGAGATAGATTGTATCGCTCTTTCTGGAGTGGATTATAATTATTAGAGACAAAAGTAGGGTATACTTGAGGAAAATAGTTTAGTTTAAAAAAATATTAAAACAACTTTGGGTATAATCACGAACTTTTTAAAAAACAATAGAGATAAAGGGTTTGCAATGTACGCAATCATTAAAGCAAGTGGCCAACAATTTAAAGTTCAAGAAGGTGATATCATCTGTTTTGACAACATGAATCTTGAGCCAAAAGCAGCGGTAGAATTTAAAGAAGTTCTAGCACTAGACAACGGTGAATTAACTGTAGGAGCTCCTTTCGTAGAGGGTGCTGTAGTTAAAGGTGAAGTGATCAATGAAGGTAGAGATAAAAAAGTTATCATCTACAAGAAAAGAAGAAGAAAAGATTCAAAACTTAAAAGAGGTTTC
>JBFEKK010000007.1:0-12112 GCA_041552675.1 Sulfurovum sp. | reverse complement strand
GTTTTTTTGATACCAAAGAGATAAAGTTTTTACTGGACCTTTTGGCACTGCTGGTCAATCCGAAAGATATGATGGCGTTTATTCATGTCTTTGAGTATGCAAGAGGTGTGGGGTCGGCACTCTCCAAAGAGTTTTTCCAGTCCTTTTTACATTTTGGGCAGGGAAATTTCATGCAGGGAGTACTCTATCCAAAGGTGCATGATCTACCGAAGCTGAACCCCAACAAAAATGTTCAGCTGGGACTTTTCGATGATGACCAGGAGATAGGATCTGCTGCAAGGTTTAAACATATGGACCTCGATAGTGCTCTTTATAACCATCCGTTACTTAAACATGCAAAACTCACGAATGACGGTATGGCATTTTTCAAAGATTTTTATATGCTGATGAAGTCTATACATCAACTAGAGAAACCCTCTGATATTTTAAAGAATATTGTCGCTTCGAAACTTTATGCAGGGATTATAGAGCTCCTGGCAACACAAAGAGGACGACTCAAATCTGGTGAAGTCGATGAAGAAAAAAAGAAACAGGCGAAAGAACGTATACAGAGAAAAGCACATCTTCTGTTGGACCTTTCACGACAATACAATGAGTTGGCACGTTTTGTGAATGCCATGGTACTGGGTGGAAATGAACTCAGCGAAGGCGAGGGTATTAATCTACTGACCGTTCATGCAAGCAAAGGACTTGAATTTCCTGAAGTCTATGTGATCGATCTGGTAGACGGAAGATTTCCGAACAGAAAGATGATGTCAAGCATTGAAGAGGAACGCCGGCTATTTTATGTTGCCGTGACACGCGCGAAAGATAGACTTTATCTCTCTTTGGCAAAATTTGACAGAGTAAAAAAGATAGACTATAAACCTTCACAGTTTCTACATGAAGCAGGGCTTATAAAAGGGGAGTTTGTAGAGCCTGAGCCTAAGGGAAAAAAAGAGAAGAAAGAGCCTACGGCTTAGTGGAATCTCTTATCTCTTATGCTCATTTGTTTACTGTCTGGATCTAGATAAACATCAAAAAGGTCTATCTCGTTTATAAGACTACTTAGTTTTTTATATCCGAAGTTGATAGGTGAGAATGAAGTAGAATTGTTGATGTATTGACCAATACTCGCTAAGTTTGCCCAGCCGTCTTCATCCATAGTTTGTTCTAGTGCTGTTCTTAGAACATTGACTAGCCAGGTGTCTTGACGCATCTCTTTACCTGACTTCTTTAAAGGTTCTTGTTGTACATTTATGTTGTGTGAATCGTATGTGTCTGCAATTTTTGCTGCTTCTTGCTTCATAAGCTGTTCTGTAAAGATGAACTGTGAACATGCTGCCATAAAAGGCTTGGGTGTTTTTTTCTCACCAAATCCATACACTCTGATACCTTCAGTTTGTACACGCATGACTACAGGCGTAAAGTCAGAGTCACTCGTTGCAAATGCAAAAGCATCAATGTCTTTGGTGTGAAGCAAGTCTATGGCATCTATCGTCATAAGGATATCAGTGGCATTTTTATTTTTAGAGTAGTCGAACTGTTGTATGGGCTTAATGGCAAACTCCAAGAGTTTGTCTTCCCAGTTCTTGAGGTTGTCTTTTGTCCAGTTACCATAAGCTTGACGTATGTTCACGACACCATATTTACTCAGTTCATTGATAATACCTTCTATCGAACGGTGTGATATATTATCACAGTCTATAAACAATGCGATGTGGTCTTCTGTTTTACTTTTTGCCATATCAGTCCTTTGGTTTGTAATAGGTCATAGTGCTTCGGCCAAACTTTTTACGTTTCATCAATTCCATTGCACCTATTCTCTCTGGCATATCCAGGTTAGTCATATGCTCTACAATGACCATTTCAGCAACTTCAGGCTCAATACCTTCTATCAGTGCAATCGTTTTATCATATACGTCATCCATGCCATCACGGGTAGAAAAGGGAGGGTCGAAGTAAAAATAGGTTTTTTCATTGCTCTTTTTGACTATATCATAGACAGTGGAGAACTTGTCAAAACTGTCACCATAGAAAAGATGACACTTAGAGGAATCGACACGTTTTACATTGCCTTCAAGACAACGAAACGCTGCTCTGTTGTATTCCATAAAATAACATTGTCCTGCACCACGGCTTAAAGCTTCTAGTCCTATGGAACCTGAACCTGCAAAGACTTCGACAAAGTTCTTGTCAATAATATCAAATTGCAAAGTATTAAAAAGGGATTCTTTTAAGATACCTTTTGAGCTGCGTGTTGTAAAGATATCTGGTATCTCTATCTTTTTGCCTTTATGTATACCGGCAGTGATGGTAGTTGTAAATATTTTTATTTTTTCTTTTGATCTCATGGTATGAGTGTATCTAAATATGCGTTAAAAATTCACTATGGTCTGAAGTGTATTGATCAACTTACTCTGTTCTTTGATATCTGCACGTTCTTTCCCTGGTTCAGTACTAGTAATGATAGTACGAGCAGTGATGAGTTTAGTATGGTCTTTTTTACGTATACCCCAATAGGTATGCATGATGACGGGCTCACCTTTATACTCACCTAGATAGAGTACGACATGTCCCGGAACATACAGTAAGGATCTAAAAGGCTCAGCATCTTTGATGATCTTCTTCTTTTTTGTAGCTTTTGTAAGACCTTTTATGGAGACAGTATCTCCATCTTCAGCTTGTTTACTGGAATTTCGACGTAAGAAGATTCCAAATGCCCCTAAAAAGTCTCTGGTTGTGGCAGAACAGTCACGACACTCATAACTTCCACCCCACCCATAAGGTTCGCCATAAAACTCTTTTGCCAGCATTCCTACGTTTTTAGCAGTGAAAGGCAGCGGTTTTTTCGCAATGACATTTGGATTGGTTACCTTGACTTTTTCAATATGGGCTCTACCTTTAGCATCACGTGAAGCTACTAGATATTTTTGATCTTCAGAGATGGGGAAGAGGGCACCTAGTTTCACAATGGAAATATCTTTATCATCATGATAGAGACGAAGATTATCTTTGATCACCATGGCATAATTATTATTTTTAAACGTTTTTATGAAATCAGAACTTACCAGTGCCAGATCAGAAATTTTTACCCAACCAAAAGAGTATGACGCTCTTACAAAAGCCCATCGTTTATCCTTAGAAAAATGAGAGATGTAGAGGGGAACATTAATGTGCAGCGCAGAATTTTGGTTATAGTCAAAAGGAAATCCTTCACCGGTTTTTTTAGGGTCTCTAAAGAAAGAAGATGAAGTAGGAAGCGCTTTGACATTGGTACGACGTACAGTAATAGCTTTATATTTTTTACTATCAATATTGTCGTAATCAGCATTCTCTATCCACTTATTATAAATTGAAGGCGGTATGATGGAACCTTTAGCTTTATAGATGGGCTTTTTGGTGATAAATCTGATTTCCCAGCCAAAGTCTTTTTCAGGGATGTCTAACGTATCTAAACTCCATGGTTCGAAGTATTTTTTGTTAAATTTTTCATCGAATTCTTTTTGTTTACTTTTGGAAAAAGGTTTGATCTGATTTGCATAAAAAGAGGGATCCTGAGGAATCTGCTTCATATCTGCCACTTTATTTTTAGGCATACGGTCTATTTTACTTTTTATCCGTTTACTTTCTTTCAGTAGATACTCCGCATGTAAGTTGGAAAAGGAGCCAAGAAGAAGGAGAAAAAGGGTTAATTTTCGATACATCATTTCTTTCTTTTTTGTTTTATCATAAGATAGTTTGGTTAATGGTTGGTTTATATACTGTGTTTGAAAGTCTATGTCGTGTTCTGATGTAAAGTATCGTCCCTAAAAAGGGGTAATTTAGGTGCAAAAAAGATTTATACAGATAAATGATTCACTAGAGATATTTAAGTAAGTGTTAAACTTTTGGAGGATTAGATTTTTTACTGTTTTTTTTACGTCTTTTATGTTTTCGCTCTTTATTTTCACTATGCACAGACTTCACCCACAATCTGTTCAGTACTACATAGATAATACCTGTAACAATGATGGAGTAAAAAGAAGTACCTACATAGAGGGGAACCAGTATATCATCAAAATGTTCACTGAACCATGACATAGTTAATTCTACATCTTCGATGCCTTCACGTCCCAGGATAAAGTTTCCGGTAAGGTATTCCATATAATACATAGGAGGCATAGTAAAAGGATTACTTAGCCAAACCATTGAAATCGCTAAAGGCACATTGAATCGGATAAAAGGTGTGGTAGCCATGACAGCCAGCATTTGCATCGGCATAGGGATAAACCCCCAAAAAAGTCCTATAGCCACACCTCTAGTGACCATCCGTCTGTTTATAGCCAGATAAGCTTTGGGTAAATTGTATTTTTCTAAAAATGCATCTATCTTATTGCCACCAGCTGGCTTTTTCTTAAAAACTTTTCGTATCATTTATATCCATAGTTCCAATTAGTATCTTACTTAGTGTAATACCGGAGAGCTTTAAATCACCTTTTTATCAACTTTTGTGTAGAATACGCGTAATAAAATAGACACAAAGGTACAATTATGAGTGGATATATGATTTTTTCCGGAACATCAAACCCTGAACTCTCTGAAGAGATAGCAAATTACTTGGAAATGCCTCTTTCCAAGGCTAAAATCAACCGTTTTTCTGATGGTGAGATATCTGTACAGATTGCGGAAAGTGTACGTGGTAAAGATGTATTTATCATTCAACCTACGTCTGCACCTGCTAACGGTAACCTTATGGAACTTCTTATCATGACCGATGCATTGAAACGTTCTTCTGCAAAGTCTATTACGGCTGTTGTACCTTATTACGGTTATGCTAGACAAGATAGAAAAGCTGCGCCAAGAGTACCTATTTCAGCAAAGCTTGTAGCAAACCTTATGGAGACTTCGGGTATCACTCGTATGGTAACTGTGGATCTTCATGCTTCTCAGATACAAGGATTTTTTGATATCCCTGTAGACAACTTGTATGGAGCTATTTTATTTATGGATTACATTAGAGCAAAAAACTTTAAAAACCCTGTGATCGCTTCTCCAGACATAGGTGGTGTAGCAAGGGCAAGATACTTTGCCAATAAACTGGGTTTAGATATGGTTATCGTTGATAAGAGACGTGAAAAAGCCAATGAGAGTGAAGTGATGAATATCATTGGTAATGTTGAAGGTAAAGATGTGATTCTCATCGATGATATGGTCGATACTGCCGGAACGATGGTTAAAGCTGCAGCTGCACTTAAAAAACTTGGTGCTACTTCGGTCATGGCATGTTGTACGCACCCTGTACTTTCAGGTCCTGCCTATGAACGTATCGAAGAGGGAGAACTTGATGAACTTGTGGTCGCAAATACGATTCCTATGACAAAACCGTCAAAAAAGATCAAAATGCTTTCAACGGCATCTATGTTGGGTGAAGTTATCCGTAGAGTACATAACAACGAGAGTGTAAACTCTTTATTTGAAACGAACTAGTAAGTAAGAATACAAGGAATTTAATGGCTAAGGCAGTACCACAGGAAAATATACGTAATTTTTCTATTATCGCACATATTGACCACGGAAAGTCGACACTTGCAGACCGGATCATACAAGAGTGTGGAGCGGTTTCAGACAGACAGATGTCTGCACAAGTGATGGATACGATGGACATAGAAAAAGAACGTGGTATTACCATCAAAGCACAATCTGTACGTCTTGACTATGTAAAAGATGGTGAACATTACATTCTTAATCTCATAGACACTCCGGGGCATGTGGACTTCTCTTATGAAGTCAGCCGGTCATTGGCTTCTTCTGATGGGGCCCTTCTCATCGTTGATGCTGCACAGGGTGTGGAAGCACAGACCATAGCCAATGTCTATATTGCCCTAGAAAATGATTTGGAACTTTTACCTGTTGTGAACAAGATAGACCTTCCTGCAGCTGATCCGGATAGAGTTCTTGCAGAGCTTGAGGAAGCCATAGGTATTGATGCCACTGAGCATAATCTTGTCTCAGCAAAGACGGGAGTGGGTGTAAAAGAACTGGTAGACGCTATTGTGGAGCGCGTTCCACCACCAAAAGGTGATGCCAATGCACCACTTAAAGCACTTATCTATGACTCATGGTTCGATAACTACCTTGGTGCCCTTGCATTGGTACGTGTCTTTGACGGTAGTATTAAAAAAGGTCAGATACTTAAAGTGATGGGAACCAAGGATGACCATCAGGTACTCAACCTTATGTATCCAAACCCTATAGCACCTATTAAAACAGAAGAGATACGTACAGGTGAGATAGGCATTGTAGTCATGGGACTTAAAACTGTGGATTCCCTCCAGGTTGGTGATACCATTACTGATTCAAAAATGCCTACAGCTGAGCCTATACACGGTTTTGAACCGGCAAAACCATTTGTATTTGCAGGTATCTACCCTATAGAAACCGACAAATTTGAAGACCTGCGTGATGCACTGAACAAACTCAAACTCAATGACTCCTCTTTGAGCTTTGAACCGGAAAGTTCTATGGCACTGGGCTCTGGATTTAGAACAGGTTTCCTGGGAATGTTGCACATGGAAGTGGTGAAAGAACGTTTGGAACGTGAATTTAATTTGGAACTCATCGCTACAGCACCTACAGTTGTCTATAAAGTCAAACAAACCAACGGTACTGAAATTGAGATACAAAATCCAAGTGAACTTCCTGAACCGCAGAAAATAGATAAGATCTACGAACCCTACGTAAAAGCGACGATACTCACACCTCAAGAGTATGTGGGTAACCTCATTAAGTTACTCAATGATCGTCGTGGTATACAGGTAAAGATGGACTACTTGAACGAAACACGTGTGCTTATGGAGTATGATATTCCTATGAATGAGATCGTGATGGACTTTTATGATAAATTGAAGTCTATTACGAAAGGGTATGCTAGTTTTGATTATGAACCTATCGGGTTCAGAGAGGGTAATCTTGTAAAACTTGATATCCGTGTAGCGGGAGATATTGTAGATTCACTCTCCATCATCGTTCCTGAAGAGAAGGCTCGTACAAGAGGACTTGCCTTTGTTGCACAACTTAAAGAGCTTATACCAAGACAACTTTTTGAGGTGGCTATCCAAGCGAGTATCGGTAACAATGTCATCGCTCGTTCTAACGTGAAATCTATGGGTAAAAATGTAACGGCAAAATGTTATGGTGGAGATATCACGCGTAAAAGAAAGCTTTTAGAGAAACAGAAAGCAGGGAAAAAACGTATGAAATCCATCGGTTCTGTGGAAGTACCGCAAGAGGCATTTATGGCTGTATTGAAGTTAGACAGTTAATGACACTCATTCCTGTAGAAGAAGATAAAAAGACTATCTCTGGACGTTTTAGAAAAGCACACTCCTTTGCTTTTCTGGATGAGGGACAGATCTTTGTACAGGAAAACCCTCATAAAACTTCAAAATCACCAGAATTTTTTGAATATTTTAAAACGTTGAACATTGATAGTATCTATATCAGAGAGTTGGGGTACAAAACCTTCTTGAAACTTCTAGAACTAGGTGTTGAGGTTTATTTAGTCCAAGAGGCCGACAGATGGAACAGTATCAAGCCAAATACATTACTTTTATTAGATAGGGATAATGCAAAAGAATATTGTTCCTTAGGACATCATAACAAAGAGGCAGGAAAGTAGTGGGTTGGGCATTACACTTACACCTTGTGGCAGCTATCGCATGGATAGGTGGTGCATTCTTTATGTTTATGCTGGGTGTGAGTCTTAGAAAAAAAGAAGACCAGGACGCTGTATATCCACGTATAGGTCCTATTTATGGGTATTTTGAAGTTGCAGCATTGACCATTCTGCTTACTACAGGCTATATCATGATATCTAGCAATGGTTTGTTAGATATACTTTTTTCAAACCTATCCAATGAAGTGATCGATGCATTACGTATGAAACTCTATATTGTTGCTGTCATTGTAATCCTTACCGTGATACATATGACTATTTCTTTGAAGACCCTGCATTCGGTCAAAACACCTTTACAGCGTCTTTTCTCAAAAGGCTCCTCGATGGGTATCTTTCTTTTAAACCTTGTTGTACTGCATTATGCCATGGTACTCCGAGATATACTTTAATCTCCAAGCGCATCTATCTTTTTAACTTTTTATTGAACTGACATTTTTCCACTACTAAAAGTATCCTGAGTTTTATATACTCCTTAAATACAAAAAAAGGAGTGATTATGAAAGTAGTATTGAGTATCGCCGGCTCTGACAGTAGTGGCGGTGCAGGTATTCAAGCGGATCTAAAGACCTTTGAAGCTTTTAATGTTTTCGGTACCACAGCCATTACTGCACTGACAGCACAAAATACAACAGGTGTTGAACAGATAGTGGGTATGGATGCAGCATTTGTAAAAAAACAAATTGAAATGGTTCTTAAGGATTTTGATGTTGCAGCCATAAAAATTGGTATGCTTTTCAATAAAGAGATCATAGATGCTGTGTGTGAGATGATACAGGAGCTTAGTATTCCTATCGTACTTGATCCAGTGTCTATATCTAAAGCGGGTTCTCCCTTGCTTAAGGATGATGCCTTAAGTGCAATGAAATCTCTTTTTGATCATGTGACACTCATTACACCCAATCATCATGAAGCGTATGAATTCTTTGGATATAAACACGGAGATACTAAATCTCTTGAAATGATCCAAAGTCTCAATACACCAGTACTTGTCAAACATCATGTGGTTGAATTTGCCGAAGGTAGATTCAGTGTTGATCAGCTTTATTTTCACCGTCAAAAGCGTGTATTTCAGTCATCACTCATAGAAACCTCAAATTTACATGGTACAGGATGCTCATTTTCAAGTGCGATCACAGCAAATCTTGCATTAGGACATCCTCTTGAAAAATCGATCTCAACTGCAAAAAATTTTATTACACATGGACTTAGAGAAGCTCCCGGCATTGGAAATGGACCAGGCCCTATACATCAT
Source organism: Sulfurovum sp. (assembly GCA_041552675.1). Lineage (GTDB taxonomy): Bacteria > Campylobacterota > Campylobacteria > Campylobacterales > Sulfurovaceae > Sulfurovum. Next base: position 3,164 of record JBFEKK010000007.1, on the reverse strand, counting down.
AAAAAAGGAGGAGAACATGTCGCAATCGCTTAATGGTCTGTATGTGATCACAGATGAATATCTTACACCTGATGAAACTATACATAGTTATGTGGAAGATGCCCTAATGGCAGGTGCTTCCATCGTACAATATAGAAACAAAACAAAATTAGATGAAGAGGTTGAGGAAGTATGCCGAATACTTCAAACACTTTGCAGCAGCTATAGAGTACCTTTTATTATCGATGACCGTCCGTATTTAGCAGCTAAAATAAATGCTGACGGTCTGCATATCGGTAAAGATGATATGCCCATTGAAGAGGCTAGAACAATTTTCCCCAAAGGCATCATAGGGGTGTCATGTTATGGAAGTATCCGTAAGGCAAAAGAGGCTCAGGAGGAAGGAGCAGATTATGTAGCATTTGGATCATTTTTCTCTTCACCCACAAAGCCTCACTCGGGTGTGATCTCTTTAAATGTACTGCATAAAGCTAAAGAAGCAGTTGATATACCTATCTGTGCCATTGGAGGTATTTCTCAGACAAACATTGGACAAATTGCAGCCACACAAACAGACATGATTTCTGTAGTGAGTGCAGCGTTTAAAGGTAACACAAAAGAAAATGTATCAAATTTAATAAAAGGAATGAAAATATGAAACTTAAACTCGCTTTTGAATGGTTCTTAAACCCAGATCACTTACCATTTTTGGTAGGGTTGCACAAAGGTTACTTTGAAAACTACGGTTTGGATCTTGAACTGATCGTACCTGATGAACATTATGACGGACTAGATGAGCTTGTTGCCGGTAATATCCAGTTTGCAACCAATGAACCTCTACATCTCATAGAACAATTCAATGAAAATTTTCTTTCATTAGGTACGTATTTTGAAACCAAAGGTGGTGTTTTACTTAAAAAAGAGACGTATGAAAAAGTAAAAAATGGTGAAATGATTACCATAACTACACCAGTATCCAACGAAGTGACAAATACGATAGGATATGAGATCATCCGTCGTTACTTTGGGAAAGAGGGTATTGATGTGCCTAAAGGTCAGGTACACTTTGAGCCTAACGGCTTTGAGCATATCAAGTATATGAAAGAAGGTGCTGATGGTGGATGGCTCTACTTCTATAACTTTGAAGGGATAGAGGCACAGCATGAGAATATGGATTTACTCTATTTGGATGCTAAAAACGCACATTTTGCAAACTTCAGTGCACTAGACCTGTTTGTCAATAAAGACTTTTACTATGCGAATGAAAAAGTATGTAAAGATTTTGATGCAGCAGTCAAAGAGTCTATCAGATTTATGAACGCAAACCCAAAAGAGGCAATGGATATCTACTACGATCACACCAAAGAAGCTAAATCTGCACTGATGGATGATATACTAAGAGCAACACTAGAATGTTTTGATGAAAATTATAGTTCAAACTATGCACAGTCTTTGCCTATTTTAGAATTTTTTAGAGAGATAGGCATCACATCATTGGATGATGAGAGATTTAAAACAGCATTTTTACAGTAAAGGATCAATGATGAAAATAGCCGTATCAGGATGTTTACTAGGGGAAGAAATACGTTATAGCGGCGGACACAGTCATGATCGTTTTGTTACCCAAAGTTTAGGAAAGTATGCCCAGTTCGTTTCATTTTGTCCCGAACATTTAGCATTCGGTACTCCTAGATCAACGATAAGACTTGTAGAAGATGAGAATGACGGCTATTATGTTCAAAGCAGTGATGGAGAGGTAGATGTTACTGAGAAACTTTTACACACAAATAACAAAGAACTCCAAAAAATTCAAAATGAACCTATACGAGGTATCATATTCAAGTCAAAATCCCCTAGTTGTGGACTTGGAAGTGCCTTGATCTATAGAACAAACGGTTACTCTAAAGAGAAAGATGATGGTCTTTTTGTAAAGATGTGCAAAGAACGTTTTCCTTTATTGCCTATGGAAGAGGAAGGAAGACTGAATGACCCATGGTTGCGCGAGAACTTCATCATGCAACTTTTTGCCTACGATGATTTCGAAAATTTTAAAGTTTCAAATCCTACTATGAAAGCGTTAGTATCTTTTCATCAGAGTTATAAATTCATGTTACAAGCAAAAAATGAAATGATGTATAGAGAGTTAGGACAAATCGTAGGTAATCATGAGGGGTTAAAATTTGATGAAATATTAAGACAGTATGAGATCCTCTTCAAAACAGCCATTGGGCAAAAGAGTTCTATAGGAAAAAATAGAAATGTCCTGGAACATATGGCAGGCTTCGTGAAAGATAGAGTAAATGAAGTAGAAAAAGAGATGCTACATGAACAGATACGGGATTATGCAAATAAAATAGTACCGCTTATCGCTCCGTTAAGTAGGCTTCATATGTTTGCTAAATCATATAATGTAGAGTATCTTTTAAATCAAAAGTTTTTAGATCCTTATCCTAAGGAGTTGGCTTTACGTTCAGATATAAAGAGTGGGAAATGAAAAAAATCACACTATTTTTATTCTTGTCTGGATTTACTCTCTTTGCAGAAGAGCAAAAACTTTCAATTCTTGAGCAAATTACACAACCCAAGGTGAGTTTTCAAAGTGATTTTTTGTCTGATGCAAAATTTGAGGGCTATGAAGGCAGTGTAAAAACCTATAAGCAGAAGATTCAGATCAATAACGACATTGTGGGTTTTAGTTACAGCCGTTGGGATTTTGACTGGAAAAATGAGAGTGACCTTCCATTTTATCAAAGTAAAACACCTATAGATGCTATGAACCGTATCAAACTTTATGCGAATTGGCCTTTGCGTATCAATGAGAAATGGTTTATGCTTAACACTGTGAATGTGAATACAACCTATGAAAAAGAGATGAGTCACTCCTTTGGTGCAGGTATCACAAGTTTTTTTTCTTATAAGATTGATGATGACCATGCGGTTCAGCTTGGTGCTTTTGCAAATTATCATTCTGTAAAGACACTTGCTTTACCTGTCATTGGTTATTCTTATCGCGCACGTGAGACAGATGGATTGAAAATGGTACTTGGATTTCCAAGAGCCTATATCGGCTATCAAATAAGTCCAGAAGTTTTGCTCAATGCAGGTATGATCTATTCTCAGGCAGTGATACGTCTTGCAGATGACAGCGGTATTGAGCCAGGTGGCTATAGCGAAGCTAAAGATTT
>JBFEKK010000006.1:0-12258 GCA_041552675.1 Sulfurovum sp. | reverse complement strand
TTACCACTGCAAGAACAGATTTAAATGAATATAAAGCACCTTTCGCTATAGATTCAGACGCTAAGACACTCGATGATGTGATAGAGAATGCAGACATGTTTTTAGGTTTGAGTGTTGCAGGTGCATTAAGCAAGGAGATGGTAGCCAAAATGGCACCTGAACCTATTATCTTTGCTTTAGCAAATCCCGTACCTGAAATTTTGCCATCTGAGGTTCAGGAAGTACGTGATGATGCGATTGTTGGAACAGGACGTTCTGATTATCCAAATCAGATCAACAATGTATTAGGGTTCCCTTTTATCTTCAGAGGTGCATTAGATATGCGTGCAAGAAAAATCACAGAAGGTATGAAAATGGCAGCAGCCAAAGCACTGGCAGCTTTAGCGAAAGAGCCTGTGCCTGACTATGTAAAGGCTGCATATCATAATGATAATATAGCGTATGGGAAAGATCATATCATTCCTTTACCTTTTAACAAGGAAGCCTTGATCTGGGTTGCTTCAGCTGTAGCAAAAGCAGCATTTGATGAGGGTGTCACGCGCGTAGAGCGTTATGATCATGAGAAATATAAAGAGCAATTGCGATGCATTATTTATGGTTGTCCTGAGAACAAGTAATACATGAATATAAAATCTTATATAAATCTTTATGAGCTATTGGCTTTAGATCCTTCTACACGAGAAGAAAACCGTGCTTTTGGTTTAACCCATGTGATGTTAAAAAATAAACCTATTGAACAACTTTTAACATGGGCAGAGAAACATCAAGAGAGGTTGAAAAAGCCACTTTTATGTGACACTTTTTCTTCTTATTTATATAGAGTTACCTTTACACTTGTAGTGATCGCATTTGCCTTGGGTCTGTTAGCGGGTGTGGCTTTACTCTCTTACAATGGACACGAACCGGTCAATGTCATTTATTTTATGGCGGTGGCTATTTTTCTTCCTCTCTTAACTATGTTACTGACATTTTTTGCGATGTTTAAAGCCAGTAGTGCTGAGAATGTTTTTATACATCTTTCGCCTGCTTTTTGGATGGAAAAGATATTGGGATTTTTGCCTGGTAAGGTACAAGAGCAGATAAAAGGTTTGAAGATAAATCCTTTACTTGCAAACTGGATTATCATTAAACGTTCACAGATCATCGTTTTGTTTTTTTCATTTGGTTTGCTCTTAGCACTTTTGGCTGTGATTGTAACTAAAGATATCGCCTTTGCATGGAGTACAACTTTACATATCTCTCCTGAAATATTTCATGCTTTTTTACATACCATAGCATTTCCATGGAGAGAGTTCGTTCCGTCTGCCGTGCCATCACTTGAACTCATTGAGCAGAGCCAATATTTCAGATTGGGTGATAAGCTGGATGAAGAGATGATCGCACATGCATCACAGCTTGGAGAATGGTGGAAGTTTTTGGCTTGTTCTACACTGTTTTATGCGATTTTCTTACGTTTTGGGATATTTATCCTTGCTTCATTTGGATTTAACGCGGCAATAAAACAATCGCTTTTAACTTTAAACGGGACGACAAAATTACTTAGAGAGATCAATGAACCGATTATCTCCACGCATGCAAATAAAAGTGAAAAGGTATTTCACTCAGGCGAGGGGAATTATAGTCAAATTGTAAACACATTAGATGCTTCTTATGATGGGATACAAGGATGGGCTATACCGTATGATGAACTTTTGGTATTGGCTGAAAGTATGAGAATCATTGCACCTACACATTGTGAAGTTGGGGGTGCAAACAGTCTTGAGGAAGACACTGAGATTGTTTTTAAAAGTCATGGTGAAATACTTTTGTTTGTGAAAGCATGGGAACCTCCGACGATGGATTTTGTAGATTATCTTAGTGAATTGACTGACAAAGTGGATAAAGTGATAGTGGCACCCATAGGTACGGCAGAAAATCATTATGAAGCAACCCATAAAGAGATAGATGTATGGGAAAATAAACTCTCTATGCTTGGAGATATGAAAGTGTGGTTAAAAAGATCCAGTGCTAAAGCACTGGGCAGGGAGGCAGTTAATGCCGAGTCGTAGACCAATCGATTTTTCGCACCCTAAATTTGCCGTTGTGGGGCATCCTAATAAAGGTAAGAGTTCCATTGTCTCAGCTTTGGCACTTGATGACTCTGTACAGATATCTGACACACCAGGTACCACAACAAAAAAACGCTCTTTCCCTTTAACTGTAGATGGAAAGGTTTTATATGAACTTTTTGACACACCTGGTTTTCAAAGAGCACGAAAGGTGCTTGCATGGCTAGAAAAACATGATGTTCCTGCAAATAAAAAACATGAAGTGGTACAGGCATTTATCGATACGCATAAAGATGATGAACGTTTTAATGATGAAATAGAACTCCTTGAACCTATCATGGATGGTGCAGGCATTATTTATGTGGTAGACGGATCACAACCCTATGGAGAAGAGTACGAAACTGAAATGGAAATTCTTCGCTGGACAGGACAGCCATCAATGGCACTGATCAACCATATTGATGAGACGGATTACAGTGAAGAGTGGAAGCGGGCACTGGAACATTATTTTAAGATGGTACGTACGTTTAATCCTATGCAGACAGACTTCGAACAGCATATGAGTATACTGGAGAGTATGGCACAGCTTAAAGAAGAGTGGATAGCCCCACTTAAAGCATCAATCAAACTTTTTAAACAGTACCAGCAACAAATGCTTGAACGTAGTGCATCGCTTATAGCACGATTGGTTTATGAGTCTGTCAGTGCTGTCGAGAAACTCCCTTTTTATACGCAAGAGGCCAGTGAAGAAGAGAGACAGAAGATAGAAAGTAATTATAAAGACCGGTTACGAGACTTAGAAGTGACTACACAAAAGCATATAGAAGAGATTTGGAACCATGATCACCTTCAAAAAGAAGAGAAAGTTTTAACTTTTGAAGGGATGGATCTTTTTTCAGAAGAGACTGCCTCTGTATTTGGACTGACGCGTAAAGAACTTCTCATTACTGGTGTTACCTCAGGTGCAGTCACAGGTGCAGGTATTGATCTACTTTTTGCAGGGCATACACTTCTTTTGGGTGGAGCCATAGGGGCATTGGTAGGTGGTACAGGTGCATATTTTGGTTTCAATGAACTTTCAGAAGTAAAAGTCTTGGGTCAAACAATGGGTAAACGTTACTTAGAGATGGGACCTATGGAAAATAGAAATTTTCCTTATATCTTACTGGGACGTGCTATCTATCATACCATGAAGGTAGCACAAACTTCCCATGCCAAAAGAGAAGTGTTTGAGATTGAAATGGATCAGACATTTAAAGAAAAATGGTTGGATGATACGTTAAGAAAATCTTTAGAAAAATACCATAAAAAATTTCGTTCAGGAAGAGCTTTGGAAGCAGAGGAATTAAAAGAGTATGAAGCGCTCATTAAGCGCATATTAAAGCATTTGATCGATGCCTGAAAACAATCCTTTTAAACATTTACATCAAGAACACGTTGAGGGAGAGCACACAGAATCTTCTTTACACTCTAGAACAATGGCAAAGAGAGTCACTTTAGGGATCTTTGTCGCATTTCTCCTGCTTTTCCCTCATTATGCACCATGGGAGCCAGGTTATGAGCAGGGTGACTCTTTGGTACAGATGATATTTACACTTTACTTCTTTGTAGCCAATCAGACTTTGGGTATTGTGCATGAAGGAGGACATGGTATCTGTTATATTTTACCTTGTCCAGAGTTTTTCACTATGGCCAACGGAACGATCTTTCAGTTGCTTTTTCCGGGATTGATCGCCTATTATTATTATAGAAAAGGTAATTTGTTTGCTGCCCTGATAGCACTCTTTTTTGTGGGATTCTCTCTCCAATACACAGCATGGTATCTTTCTACAGCCCATGAAGGCCGTATACTTCCGGCACATAAATCTTTTTTAGGTGTTGATGCGATTCATGACTTTAACTATATGCTCAGTGCAATGGGACTTTTAGCTTATGAATCTTTAATAGCGGGTTTGACAAGGTTTATAGCGTATCTGATCATGCTTGCAGCTGTGATAGGGATGTTTTTTCAAGCGTTTCCAAATAAGCATAAGAAAAGAGTCAAGAGGGGATGGCGCAGAGGGAGAAAAGAGTTTTAAAAAAGTCTATCAATCGCCATAAGTATTGCAGCACTTAAAAATCCACCGGCGATACCTGCCAATACATCATCGAGCATCACACCAAGACCACCTTTAAGCTCTCTGTCTATCCAACCTATAGTAGAGGGTTTCCAGATGTCAAAAAGACGAAATGCCATGAAGCTGAAGACAACGGCCAAGAGTTCCACATAAGGGTAGTTCATTGTACTGGCGGTTGAATACGCTATCATCAGACTGAGCCACATACCGGCTGTTTCGTCTATGACGATCTGCTGATGGTCATGGATACCTGTAGACTTCTCATATTTGTTCACTTCAAAGATACCTATGATGGTAATGGCCAGTGTCAGCATAAAAAGTGTTTCCATGCCAAAGTAGTAAAGTACAGCCAATCCTACAGGAAGAGAAGCCAATGAGCCTACTGTACCAGGTGCTTTGGGACTGAGCCCTGCACCAAAGAATGTCAGAAAAAGTTTTTGAATCGTCATAAGGTTCCTTATTTTACGTCAATGATGATGTTTGATACAGTTCGATGAGTTTCAGATAAAACTGTTCTTCACTCTGTTGTTCCAATAGGCCTGAACCCGGCATCAAAGAGTAATGCATCTCTTGCAGGTTTTCAAATCTGTCTGGCAAAAGTGCTGCAAGGATATTGGCTGAAACTTCTTTTCTGACCAAGATAGAAGGAGGAATGAGTCCTGCCTGTATGAGTTTCATGATGGATGCAGAGTCATAGTGTACATGATGATGTTGTCCATGAGGACAAGTCTGTGTGCTGACAAGCGTTTTACATGTATCACAATAGACAAGCTCATCGATGGTTTTAATGTCGATATTGATGTCCTGGCAACGATCAAAGACAGAGCTTAGACGGTTTTTATCATAATACAGACCAAGTCCACCATGATTTTTACCGATGACCAGTTGGCTGCATCCATAATTTTTTGCCAAAAGAGCATCTAGGATGAGTTCATTGTAACCTGCAAAGATATAGGTGTTCTCAAAGGGGATGATGAGTACTTTATTGCGTGGTAAAAAATTATCGACAAAAGTTGTAAGTGCATTATGGCGTATATCATAACGAAGACCTTCAGAGGTAAAAGGTTTTCGCAAAAAGATCACAAGAAGATCGGAGTTACTGATAGCTTCACGGATCATTCTTTCATGTGCACGGTTTAAAGGGTTCGCTGCAAGCATCATAGATGAGATATGCTTGGCACCTGTCCTTGTGATCATGTTTCTGATACGCTTCATGTTGTCTTCTATCAGTGGATAGGTGACAGTATACTCACCAGATACCGCTATTTTACCTAGTCTCAATATCGTATTTCTCACACCAGGGTGTGTCATGTCTGAAGTACCATAGATATTCTGTAGACGCTGTACAGGATCGACTTCAAAGGTTTCTTCTACTATGAGTTCACCCACGATTTTTCCATCATTGATGAGGGAAACAACGTCCTCTTTTTGTAGACTCTTCAAGGTTTGATGATTTTTTTTACCTTGAGGTGCAAGTATAAAAGAAAAAGGGAAAGGTACACCTTTGTACATTTTGGTCTCATCAACATTTTGAGCTTCTTCTTTGTTCATCAGTTTTTCTACAGGAGAAATAAGCCCTGCCTTTACCAAGGCTAGAGTAGATAAGGCCTCAGTATCTATATAGAGTGATTTATTTCTTTTTGAATAGACCATATTTTTTCCTTTTCTCCCATAAACTTTTTCTAGAGATCCCTAATTTTTTAGAGAGTTCTGTATCTGGAAATTTGTATTGAAAACTATTTACAATGAATTTGACATAGTCATCAATGGTCAAAATCTCATTTTGGTCATAGAGTTTAGAGTCTGTATTGAGGGTAATGGTCTCGAAATCAGACTCCAACTCTGTGGTACTACATAAAATGAAATCATATTCCTTCAAGATCTCCAGCAGCGCTTCTTTGTCTGTTTTCTTGAGTTGTTGGATCTCGGTAATATAAAGCAATGAGCTTGGACTGCTATTTTGTATTTTTTCTTTCCAGTTTTTATCACTTAATGGGATAAAGCTAAGCAGGGTGTTCGTTTGCCTTGCATGTTCAAACACGATCTTATCTACAAGCCTTTGATAGTTTGTTTCTATGATAAGTGGTGTAGTGATCTGTTCGATATCAAAACTTGTTTCTATATCCTGAAGAAGGTTTTGCATATATTCTTGATATAAAGAGGTTTGTCGTTTCAGTGACTGGTACTCTTTATAATGTTCTATCTTACGCATAAGGTCTTCTAACATAAAGGGTTTAACGATATAGTCTTTTGCCCCTAGTTTAAGTGGTTCTCCCACCGTATCATTATTGATATAGTTCACCATCAAAATAATGATTTTATCTTTAAACTGTTTGATAAGCGGTGAAGTGCTCTGTCCTGGTAAATTTGTCGAAAGCAGATAGACATCACCTTGACTGTTCATGGCCTCTTTAATGGAACTGAATATCTCAGTCACATAACCATTTTCACTTAGTTTAGAGGCGATACTTTGCGCCAAATAGAGTTCATTTTCTACAATGATAATTTTCATATGTTTTTCCAATTCAAATAAGTTAAGTTTGCTACGGCGTGAACGGTCACACCTTCTTTTCGTCCTACAAAACCAAGTTTTTCAGCTGTTGTAGCTTTGATATTCACAAAGTTTTTTCTAATACCGAGTATGGAAGCAAGTGTTGTTCTCATCTCTTCCTTATAAGGTAAAAGTTTTGGTGCTTCAGCCATGATCGTAAGATCTACATTGCCTATGTTATAGCCAAAAGACTCGATCTTTTTGACTGTGTCATGAAGCAACACTTTAGAATCTGCTCCAGCATAGGCCTCTTCAGTATCTGGGTAAAGTTCACCGATATCCCCCATACCTGCAGCACCTAAAAGTGCATCTATCAGTGCATGGATGGCAACATCACCATCACTGTGTGCTTTAAAGCCATAGTCAACATCGATCTTGACACCACATAAAAACATCTCTCTGTTTTTTTCAAAAGGATGTATATCGATACCAAACCCAGTGAGTGTTTTCATGGAAGGTGCTTGAATGCACGAGAGTTTTTTCAGATCTTCAATGGTCGTGAGTTTATGCGCATCCACTGAGCCTTCCACAAAATGTACCTTTTCTCCTAGAGAGGCGATCGCAGAACTGTCGTCTGTGAATATCGTTTCAGTTTCGAGTGCTCTCTTGAGCATTTTTGTAACAGAAAGTTGAGGGGTTTGAATGATCTTTACTTTGTCTCTATCTATAGGTGTATTATCTAGATAAAGCGTATCTGCTACAGGCAGTACAGGTACGATGCAAGCCCCTTGTTCTTTGGCCTCTATGATGCGTGCTATCATATCTGAGGGGACACAGCACCTAGCGATATCACTGACAAGTACATACTCTGAAGTTACCTTCTGAAGCGCGTTAGTGAGTGATGCCTGTCTACTGTCTCCACCTTCTATATAAGTAAAAGAAGCAAAATTTTTCATAAGACGTATTTCATCTTGTGTGGATACGATGATGATCTGATCAAAACTGGCACTCTTTTCAAAGTGTTCAGCAACGTGCAACCATAAAGGGATATCTCCAGTATATAGCCACTGTTTTTTCATCTTAGTTTTAAATCTTGAGGAGCTTCCTGCTCCTAGAAGTATCAAAGTAGTGTTTGACAAGTTTATTCCTAAATATCTATATCAAGTATAGTGTGTATCAAATAGTAACGGATTATACTCATAGAACGCTTTATTCATACTTTATCGGACAAATTTACTCTTAATTACAATATTCGTAGATTTTTTCAATCTAATTTAAGATTCAAGTGGTATAACTCCTATATCATTAACGAAATAAAAATTAAGTTAGGAATAAATAACATGACACAAGAAAATGTATTAGAAGCGTTGAAGAACGTAACATATCCGGGCTTCACGAAAGATATCGTAACATTCGGTTTTGTCAAAGATATCCTTATCGATGGAGATACTATAGGTTTGACAATAGATATTACATCATCGGCTGATGAAGTAAAAGCACAACTTAGACTTGAAGCAACAACTGAACTCAATAAACTTGGGTTTAAAGATGTGAACATTAATATTACTGCGCCACAAGCACCAAAACAAATGTCTAATTCAGTAAGTGGTAAGAATATCGCACCTCATATTAAGAACTTCGTAATGGTAAGTTCAGGTAAAGGTGGGGTTGGTAAATCTACAACTTCTGTAAACATTGCAGTGGCTATGGCAATGCAAGGTAAAAAAGTAGGTCTTCTTGATGCAGATATTTATGGACCAAATATTCCTCGTATGATGGGTGTTCAAGATCAAAAACCAGAAATTCAGGGGAACAAAGCAGTTCCATTAAAAGCTTATGGTGTTGAAATTATGTCTATGGGTTCATTGATGGAGCCAGGAACGTCTCTTATCTGGAGAGGTTCTATGATCATGAAGGCGATCGAGCAGTTCTTGAGAGATATTCTTTGGTCTGAACTGGATGTATTAGTGATAGATATGCCTCCAGGAACTGGTGATGCACAGCTTTCACTTGCACAAGCTGTACCTGTAACTGCGGGTATCACAGTAACTACACCACAAGAGGTTTCTCTTGATGACAGTAGACGTTCATTAGATATGTTCCAAAAATTACATATCCCAACTGCGGGTATCATTGAGAATATGAGTGGATTCATCTGTCCTTCATGTGATACGGAGTCTGATATTTTTGGTATGGGTACAACAGAACCAGTAGCTAAAGAGTATGATACAAATGTTATTGCTCGTATTCCAATAGAGCCAGCGATTAGAGTAGGTGGAGATACTGGTATGCCAGTAACATACCATAAACCAGATTCTGAAACGGCTAAGCGTTATCAGGAAGCTGCATCGAACCTTCTTACATTTATAGATAAAGTAAATGCTGAAGGTTTAGCAGATAACTCTAGTGTACAGCCAACGACACCTCCAGGTGTAAGTGCGTGTAGTACAGGTGCAGGAGCAGCTTCTGCACCAGCAGCGGCAAAAACTGAGGGTGAAAGCTGCGGAACAGGATGTGGCTGCCACTAAATCTTCACATTTTATTGTATTTATGACCGAATTGCTTTGTTGCATTCGGTCATAAATATTAAACTATATTCTCTCACTTCACTCATACAATTCAATCAAATCTATAGTAAACGCCATTTAATATAATCCAAGTGCAACTTAGTCGCATTTAATCAAGTTTCAGTTATAATCCCACCATGAAAATAGAAGAACTTATCAAAGATAAAAATATCAAGCTTACCACTGCAAGAGTAAAGCTTTTAGAGATATTAAAAGAAGCGGACAGACCTTTATGTTATGAAGAGATCAAAAATGATATCTCTATGGATAAAGCGACCTTTTACAGAAATATTTCCAAATTTGAGGAAGAGGGTATATTGAATGCTTTTGAATCAAATGATAAAAAAAGATACTTTGAAGTCAAACTAAATCCACATGCACATTTTGTTTGTGTAAAGTGTAATATTGTAGAGTGTATTAAAAATATTGATATCACATTGCCAAATTATGAAATCAACAATGTGATTATCAATGGTAAATGCCCATCTTGTTTAGCGTCAGTGTAATCTACGGATAGTTTAACACTTTATTTAATGTAATTATACGAAAGGAGACAATTTTTATGAAACTAAAACAGTCTGTGAAGTTACTACTTATTGCTCTTTTTGTATGGGCATCTCAGAGTACAACAATTCATTTTCAGCATCATGAGCTAGAGGAGATCTCAGAATGTAAAGTCTGTGATACATCCCGGAAGATGAAGCTTTATCAACACAATAGACATGTGGTTGTGAGTAATGAGAACCTTGCTGTAAAAATAAGAAGACAAGTGGAAAAGGTTGTTGTCCATTCAAGGTTTGACTATACAGATGTACCACAATTTAAGCAGATTGATATTGTAAAAAATTCACAATACAGCGACAGATCCGTAGCACTAGGGTTTAATGCGACTGCACCTCCAGTATATTTTTCATAATCAAAAAATAATTCAACAAAAACCATTTCCAAAAACAAAAATATTAATAATTAAAGGATAATACACTATGAAAAAAATAGTATTAGCAAGCATGCTTTGTGCAGGACTCTCATACGGTGATATAGCACAACTTTTAGATGCAGACAAAAGAACTTTTGACAGTTCAAAATATATTCCGGATATCTCCCTCATTACAGACTTCTCTTATGTAGACAACAGCGTTAAAGATGATGAGTTGTCTCATCTCGGACTTCCTGGTATAGCACATGGTCTCTATGCAGAGCATGCCCATGGTAGTAGCAATGAGGCTACATATAATGCAAACCAAGGATTTAATTTCAACTATGCGGAGCTGATACTTTCAAGCAGTGTGGATCCATTTTTTAGTATGGATGCTACTTTTCACTTCAGCGAAAATGGTGTCGAAGTAGAGGAAGCCTATTTTACATCGACAGCACTGGGAAATGGACTAAGATTAAGAGGTGGTAAACTTCTCTCAAATTTTGGATATGTCAATGCACAACACCATCACTATTGGGATTTTGGGGATATGCCACTGGTCTATGAATCATTTTTGGGAACGCACGGAATCAACGAATTGGGTGCACAGATGCAATGGACAGCGCCAACACAATTTTATCTCATGGCAGGTGTTGAGGTACTTCAAGGTGAAAATGAACAGATGTTTGGAAATGAGTCATATAAGAATGGTGAGGGTGAAGCAATCATAGAAGGTTCAACAGCACCATCTCTATACGTTGGATATGTAAAAACATCTTTTGATATTGACGATACTACCATTTTTGGTGGACTGTCATATGCTCAAGGAGATTCAATGCTAGACCATAGTGACGACCATGAAGATCCTCATGTATTTAGTGGTGATAGCAAGCTTTATGGGGCTGATCTGGTAGTTCTTCACACTATTGACTCATATAGTTCTATAAAATGGCAAACTGAGTGGCTAAGCAGAGAGATGGACGGTACGCAATATAATTTAGATCCTAATGATATAACAAGTATCCAGACATCTCCAAGTGTAAATAAAAAACAGAGCGGACTCTACTCTCAGCTGATCTATACCCATGACAAGAATTGGAGAATGGGTGTGAGGTATGATACAATATATCAAAATGATATTAGAGAGGATGGTCTCGATATGAATGAAGTTGATGATTTCAATAAGTACTCTGCGATGATAGAATACCACACGAGCGAATTTGCACGCTTTAGGCTTCAGTATAATCGTAATGAAGCAATGTATGACGAAGCTGGTTTAAGACAAAACCTAGATACGATTATGTTACAGGCAAATATTGCCATCGGTGCGCATGCGGCACACTCTTTTTAATATGAAAAAGATACTTGTTTTACTGACACTTCTACCTTTGTCTTTGTTCGCTCAACTCACTATAGCGGTGAGTTATCCCTATATTGGTGCACTGACAAAAACGATAGGAGGAGAAGATGTCAAGGTAACGGTTTTAGCAAAAGGTAAGTGGGACCCTCACTTTATCATTCCCCGTCCTTCACTCATCAGTAAAATGAGAAATGCAGACGCAGTGATCATGAATGGTGGACAGCTAGAGATCGGTTGGCTCCCGCCGATCATTAATCGTGCCGGCAATCCCAAAACGATGCCCAATACAAAAACATTTTTAAATCTTTCGCACCACATAAAGCTTATCAACAAGCCAAAAAGTGTCGACAGAAAACATGGGGATATTCATCCTGATGGGAATCCGCATTTTCATATCAGTCCGAAAAATATCTTGATCTTGGCAAAAACCATAGAAGAGTTTCTTAGCAGAATAGATACAAAAAATAGAGATACTTATAAAAAAAATTATCATGATTTTGCTAAACTTTGGCATCAGAAAATGGTTCTTTGGAAGAAGAACATGAAAGACAAAAAAGGCTTGAAAGTCATTCAGTTTCATGATAATCTTGCGTATTTTAATAAAGAGTATGGTCTCGTGAATATAGGAACGATTGAACCTCTTCCGGGGATTCCGCCTTCTTCAAAACATACTATTGAAATCATTGGGCTTATCAAAAAAGAGCAGCCGTGCTGTATTTTACATGATGTCTATCACTCGACAAAAACAGCTGATTTTAT
>JBFEKK010000005.1:0-12814 GCA_041552675.1 Sulfurovum sp. | reverse complement strand
CATGACACCGCCAAACCACTCTCTAGTAGCTTTTGCGGTACCTTTAGATCTGAATTTACCACCACCATCTTTTGGCTTAGGTACATTTCCTGTGCCTTTCAGTTTACCACTTGGATCTGCAGAGAATGTATGTGTCACCATGATCGCTTCTTCTGGTTTACTCCCTACCATTGAGTAACATACATTTGCTGCTTTAGCCGGAAGACCTTCTTTAGGATCTGAAACTTGCTTGTTAATCTGGGCTACAATTTGTCCTGCTGCTCTGTGTGCTGCCCAGATAGCTGTCTGTCCGCTTGGCGGTATCGCATGCGTTACCGCATCACCGATAACATAGATGTTTGAATCTGTTTTAGATTTGAAGCTGTACCCGTCCATCATTGCATAACCTGCATCATTGACTTCGATACCCGCCATAGCGATTACCGGTGAACATTTGTTGATAGGGATAAGATTACAAACTTCATATTTCTCAGTTTTACTTACACCTTTTTCATCATCTACATCGGCAAACTCT
The DNA here is from genome assembly GCA_041552675.1 of Sulfurovum sp. Lineage (GTDB taxonomy): Bacteria > Campylobacterota > Campylobacteria > Campylobacterales > Sulfurovaceae > Sulfurovum. The sequence continues at coordinate 12,300 of JBFEKK010000005.1, read as the reverse complement.
GTGTAGGTAATTGTTTTAGCTGATACATCAATATCTGTCACTTCTGTAAGCCCTTTATACTCAATGATATCGGCAAATAGGTCATCCCAAGATTCCTTAAAGGCTGCCCCTTTAGCAAATTTACCATTTCTGGTATCAAGGACGATCACTTTCCCGTTGATACCTTCATTTTTCATATAGTTCGCTACCATAGCAGTTCTCTCATATGGTGCTGGAGGACATCTGTATTTTCCTGTTGCAGGCGGTACGATGATCACATTACCATCATCCATGTTATCGAGTTGTCTTTTCAATGCAACATGCTCATTGCCAGGCATTAATGCAGAGGGACAGGCCTGTGAAACTTCGGCGATCTTCTCTTTTGACCATGCCGGGAATTGTCTTTCATAATCATATGCGATACCCGGAGAAAGTACAAGAATATCATATGCGAAATCACCATTGGTCGTTGTAACAGTTTTCGCTTTTCTGTCAATAGCAGTGACTGTTGCCTGTACAAAACTGTAGCCATACTTTGCAGCCGGCTGATAGTAGTCCCCGACAAAAGTGTCCAAACTGACACCGTCAAGACCACCAAGCAGTGTATTAGAGAAAGGGCATGCCATGAAGATATTGTTCTTTTCAATGACTGTTACTTCAATACTTTTATCTTTTTTTCTTAGTGCTTTCGCCATGGTAAGACCACCAAAACCACCACCTACGATCACTACTGATCTACCATTGGTTTTTTTCACATCTGCTTTTTTCTCGCTTGCAATTACGATGCTTGGCATTGCTGCTGCAGCAGCAGCTGCACCTGCTAGTTTAAACGTATCTCTTCTATTCATTGCCATAATGTCTCCTATTAGAATTGTATTGTTAAACTCTTTACATAATATAAAGTAATTAATTATGACAAAAATTAGATATAAAGTAAATTACTTTGAAGTAATATATGAATTAATTTGATGATGTAAGAAAAAAGCACATGAAATTTTGAAGAAATAATCATAAGGTATGATAAAGTCTATCATACCTTATGTGTGCTCTTTTAGGCTTGGATAAGTTCTGCTGAAAAGTTTTTAAGGGGTTGCACTTTTGCCTCTTCCTTTGTAAGTTTTTTCGCTTTCCTTCTGTTCCCATAGAATTTTTTAAACTCATCTTTGAAAGCATCAAAATAATCCTGGAACTTCACTGGACCCAACACTGCAACCGCCCACATGTTATCCTCTGCATCGATCTCAAGAATGATAGATGCCAAACCTTCGTTGGCCGGTCCGCCTACTACTTTTCCACCTTCTTTAGCGTCAAATGCCGAAAGATGTGAACTACAGACAAAAACCCCGCCTTTGTCATACGCAAGTGTTTTACCTTTTTCTTCCACATACTGGAACATACTCATCTCAGGCTGCGGGTGTGTCAATTGGTGGGGACAGATAGCAGAATAGGCAACGATGGTTCCATTGGCTCCTGCACCGCCTCTATACACATATTCCGTACCATCTTCTGCTTTGAGCTTAATGTCCTTTTGGGCAGGTGTTGCAAGCTTGATCATAATAGCCGGGGTGGATACATGCGGATAATGAAATACATAATTTTCTTCTACTACCAAGGCAGCAGACTTAAGAGGGTTACCTTCAGCATCTTTAAGTTGTACTTTTTCAAACGTTTGAAACAGACTTCCATCTTCTGCATAAAGCTTTTGAGTGACGATTGAAGGTGCAATAGCGACTGACATTGCTGATGTTGCGGATAAACGTAAAAAATTTCTTCTTTCCATAACCCATACCTTTCATAATAAATTGACTTTATTAAATGATACAAAAATACTTATTAATCTAAAATGTTTCTTCTCACAAAAAAGATGTAAATAACTCTCTAATGTGCAGCTAAGGGATAATATAGTAAAATATCGCTTCCAAAATTCTTGCTCATTTTTGGACAGCTAACATTACAGCTGTATACATGGGCTATTAAACCAAAAGGAAACAATATGACTTGTTATGAAACACTGTTTGTAGTTAAACCTACACTTACAGAAGAAGAGATTGCAGCACAAATTGCGAAAGTAAAAGATGTTCTTGCTAAAGAAGGTGCCGAACTAGTTGGTACGAATGATATGGGTATGAGAAAACTTGCATACCAAGTAGAAAAACATAATAGAGGTTACTATACTGTTCTTTTCTATAAAGCAGCAGGTAGCACTATTCAGGAACTTGAGAGAAATCTTAAGATCAATGAAGATGTTATTAAGTTCTTAACTGTGAAATACACTAAGAATAAAGAGATCGCACAATTTGATAAACTTGTGGCAGCAGCGAACAAAAAAGAAGCTACACCTGCAGCAGAGTCAAAAGCACCTGAAGCAGAAGTATCTGCAACAGAAGATACAGAAGCATAATCAACCATAGATTAGGAGCCACCTTATGTACAACAAGATTATTTTAGCCGGAAACCTCACTAGAGATATTGAGATTAAATATACGCAAAGTGGAAGTGCCATCGGTAATACTGCCATTGCAACTTCACGTAAATTCAAATCTGCAACTGGTGAACAAAAAGAAGAAGTACTCTTTATAGACCTTACTTTTTTTGGTAGAACTGCTGAAATTGCAAATCAGTACTTACGTAAAGGTAGCAAAGTTTTAGTAGATGGAAGATTGAAGCTAGATCAGTGGACAGCACAAGATGGAAGCAAAAGAAGTAGACACTCGGTAACAGTAGAAAACCTTCAAATGCTAGGGGGGAAAGACGAAGCAGCACCTATGGGTGGTAATGGATATAGTCAAAGTGGATCATCAGATTATGATGCTCCATCAAATGACAGCTATAGTCAACCTGCACCGTCTGCTCCGAGAGCTGCACCACAACCTACGTCAAACATTCCAGAAATTGACATCAATGAAGATGAAATACCGTTTTAGGAGAACACCATGGCAGAAAGAAGAAAATTCAAAAAAAGATTTTGTAAATATTGTGAATTAAAAGTAGATTTTATAGACTACAAAGATTTAGGACAACTTAAATTCTCACTAAGTGAGAGATTTAAAATTATGCCAAGAAGACTCACTGGTAACTGTAAAAGACACCAAGAGCTTGTAACAGGCGCAATCAAAAGAGCTAGACAAACAGCACTTATTCCTTATATCGTAGATAGAAAGAATGTTGTTGAAAATCCATTTGAAAACGTAAAATAGATTTTAGCTTACACTTACAAAAAGTCCATCATGAAGATGGACTTTACACCTCATTGAATTTCCCTTAACCTTTTTTTAATACAAGAAACAATTTATCCGCTTCATCCAAATCATAAAGATTGACATTATCACTCTGGACCAGTTCCAAACCACTTAGCATGACTATCTCATCTAGTGAATGATGGTATTGTATAATCGTCTCTTGAGACTTTTTAAAACTGCTCCCCTCTTTTTCAAAAAGTGTGAACTGGGCACTATACTCACCCTCTTCAAAGTCACTGTCCACAGTTAAAAATCTCTCTTCATCATCAACGATATAAGAACCCACTGCTACATTTTCAAAACCATACAGCGTGTTTATGTCACAAAGAAAATATCCGCCATCATTTAAGTGCTCTTTGACGCACCCTAAGAATTGTGCTAATTGTGCTTTATCCAGATAGTTCACCATATCAAAAACCGCTGTCACTACATCATAATGTCCATTGAGATCACATAAATCTACACACTCCGCATCATAACCTTGTTCGAGTGTTTTTAAGACCATAAGGGGACTGATGTCTATCCCTTTAACCTCTGGTATATCCAATGCACCTTGTATTTGGCGTAAGAAGTCTCCAGAGCCACATCCCACATCTAAAAGGCTGTCAAAATCTATAGCGTTTAAAAAAAGAAGATAATGGGCATAGAGACTCGGAGCAGCCTCTTTTACACCAAGAAGATCCTCTACTTTTGCGTAGAGGTCAAGAGAGTTTGAAGTAGAATTAACCACGGCTTTCTACAACAGCTTTGATCTTTTCATATAAAGAGAGAATCTCTTCTTTCTTGCCATAAAAACTATTTTTATTTGAGATCAGATGTGCAGAAGAATCCATAATATCTTCAGCTACTTTCAATCCGTTCTCTTTCATCGTTGAACCTGTTTCGACAATGTCTACAATAGCATCTGCCAAACCGACAAGAGGGGCCAGTTCTATGGAACCGTAAAGCTTCACCACTTCTACACCTACGGCTTTTTTTGCAAAATAGTTTTTAGTGATATTTACCATCTTTGTGGCCACTTTGATGTTAGGACGTGACCAGTCGAGTTCATCTTCATTCTTAATACCAATAGCCACTTTACATTTCCCTAACTGCATATCCAGAAGCTGGATAATATCTAACTCTTTTTCAGTAATGACGTCAAGCCCAACAACACCGATATCTGCTGCACCATGTTCTACGTAAGTCGGTACATCTTGATTACGTACATTTAAAAAACGAAAATCACCCATATCCAAGATGAGTTCTCTACCTTCAAACTTAAATTCTCCACCGAAAATTTCAGCAAATATTTCAAGTGTTTGTTCTGCTATTCTTCCCTTTGGAAGTGCTACTGTTAACATATCTCTGATTCCTTAATCACTTTCCGCATCCCGTTAAATACCAACATTTCATCGTAAGTGGCTTCTTCAAAAAAACTTGATAAAAATTTTCCGTCTCCACCGGTAAAATAAAGCTTTTTACCATCACTATGCTTGTCTATGAGTGCTTTTATAGACGCGATTATACCATAGCTTATCCCATCTTTAGTTGTAGCCGGTAATTGCTCTAAAGATATCGTTTCATTCAACTCTGTGTCCAAGACCGGAGAGATAGAAGCATAGGCTTGTAACATCGCTTTTAATCCGGGTAATATAAATCCACCCATATACTTACCATCTTGCATAATATCGACTGTAATAGCCGAACCTGCATCCACAAAAATACCATTTTCATGACTCAAACACAGTGCTCTTCTATCTACACCCATCGTCTCATAGGCACCTTCCAAGTATATCTGTTGGGAGATATTTTTCCATGAGGCTATATTTTCTATGGTACGGTCCAAGTGTTGTTTGACTGAAATATAACAGAGTGCCTCTTTGCTATATTTACGAATAGCCTCTTCATAGGACAAATGCTCTATTTCACATCCATTATAAATATGGAAATGGGTATTTCCTATATCTGCAAGTAACATACTATCCTTCATCCCCGAAGTACTTCTTATTTCATTCGGGTTCATGCCATACCTTCCAGCCATTCTCTTCCAGCATTGCTTTGGCATGTGAGCATAACGGTGCTTTAATCAGTATGTATTTTTTAGTGATCCTGCTGCCAATGTATTTTTCCAATTTTTCATGTAATTCCATTAAGTCCCCTACTTCTTTCCGAAGTACCCTGCTCTTCTTTTCAAGTTGCATGACCAGTGCATAATACCCCTTCAGATCAAGACCCAAATAGAGTAAAACCTTTTTACGGGAACCCAATTCTTTTGGCAGGATCTCCTGAAGGGATTTGAAAATGATATTTTTATGGTTTAAATATTCAACCAATGCTTTCATGATACTCCTTTTAACGGATGATAATTGTTCATTGTCTCTGCTAAATTCTGTTTTTGTATATGTGTATAGATCTGTGTGGTCTCAAGAGAACTGTGTCCCAACAGTTCTTGCACTACACGCAGATCTGCACCACCGATGATAAGAGAAGAAGCAAAAGAGTGTCGCAATACATGCGGGGATACGCCCAAATACTTCTTCACAATTTTATACGCAGAGATACGGCTGAGGACATCACCTTTGTAATTTAACCAAATATAACTACTTGACATATCCTGCTTCTGCATATACATTTCCAATGCCTGAACAGCTATAGGTGCAAGAGGTACTATGCGTTCTTTTTCTCCTTTGGCAAAACGTATCTTCAGCCATCCGTCCACGATATCACTACGTTGTACATTCAATGCTTCAGAAATACGACAGCCACTCGCATACAAGAACAGAATAAGTGAATAATCACGCAGTCCCATGACCTTACTTCTATCAATGTTTTTTAAACCTTGCAGTATCTCTTCACTATTCATATATTTAGGCAGATTTTTGGGTACTTTTGCCATAGGGATCTTGATTTTTTCGTGTGTAAAGTCTTGCTTATGACAAAAATGAAAAAATGTATTGATAGAAGAGAGTTTTCGGTTTAACGTTCTTTTGTTTTCAAAGGTAGATAGAAATTTTAATATATCCGTAGTATCGAGTTTCGTCAGTGTTTTTTGACTCAACTCTTCCAGTTGGGTCAGGTCACCCAAATAAGAAGAAATAGTAAGTGTATCCAGTGCCTTTGTAACACTTAGATACTCTTCAAAAGCTATCAGTAGATCACTCATAACCTAGTTTAGATAATTCAATAATATGACCGTCTTTATAGAGCTTTGTTCCAGTAATGAATGCTGGCTCACCCACTTCACCAACATCATAGACCTTGTGTTTTGTCAAAGCACTGTTCATAACAATAAGTGACCCTCCCTGGTCTAAACCATACACTCTGCCATTAAAGGCTGTACCTACAGCATAGTGTGCAAATTTATACTTTGCTTCTCCCACTTTTTCAAGATCGCTATTTAAAGCAAGTATCTCTCCTTCTTTTGTAAAGAGATAAATAATACCGTTATCAAATGCCACTTCAGAGATATTTGCTTTATACTCCTTCTGCCCACCATTACCTAATGTAAGAAGTCTTTTTGGCGTTGCAGCTATCATAGTATTACCCTTACGAGCCAAATAGATGATGTTATTAAATACTTTTTCCGTACTGAGATAGACTACTTTTGCATTATCACTGTCTTCAATGTTGACAATAATAAGTTTCCCGTCAAGCATAGGCATGACGACTAAACCATCGATAAAGATTGGACTTGCCGCTCTTGTATCAATGGCAAATGTTGCCTCAGATCGACTTTCAACCACTTTTCTATTGTCTGTCATTTGATAAATACCAAAGGTATTGCTGTTTAGAATATATGCGATGACATCATTTTCGATCGTTGCAGAAACGACAGGTACTTTTAAAGATACTGCACGTACTGCTTCTTTCGTTTTTTTATCAATAATTTTTAAAATACCCTCAGCATTTGTAGCCAGGACATAGGTATCATTTTCATTTAAAAATCTATAACCTTTACCAAGGTTGATACTGCTTACACCCACTTTACTAATGTATTGACCACTTTTAAGTGTTCCTCCCTCACGACTAAGATCACTCATACTTCCACCATACGAAGTTGAAGCATTGGATGCTGAAAATGTCTGTTCCGGTTCAAAGTATTTTTTACTGCTGCATCCTGAAAAGAGTAATGCTGCTACGGTAAATGTAAGTAGTGACAAAGCCTTCATTAGTTTGCCTTTATGGTTGAGTGCTTAAGAAACTCTTTTATCACTGAAAGAGAAGAACGTTCGTCTATCAGTTCCAATTTATTCTGAGCCATTTTTACATCACCTGCAAGGATAGCCAAATATGCTTCTTCAAACAGTGCCATCTCTTTATAGAGCTTTGAATCCACAGGTTTTTTATTCAGTACGCCAGCCGTATAACCACTCGCATCAGCAATCACACTGTTAGTGCTTGAAGTCAAAGACTCTAACGCTTTGATATCTTCCTTTTCCACTGCTTGCGCATAATTATAAAGCTCTAAAAGTGCTGGATTGTTCTCTTGAAGTACCTTAAGAGCATTGGCATCATCACTGTTACTCTGTAATGTTAAGAAAGCTTCATTTGCTTTTACAAGCTTTGCTTCATGCAAAGCACTCATCACAAATTGTCCACCAAAGAACAGAATCAGTACAGCAATAACACCCCACAATTGAAACTTGTATTTTTTATACAGTGATTCTAGTTTAAAAGCACTCTCAAGTACCTTTTCATCACCACTTAACTCTTTTTTTACATAATTCACATCATCTTTAATGCTCACGTAGCTCTCCTGCAACATTTTTATGCCTATATTATACCTTTTGGAGTTAAAAGAGGGGTTATAGTTCTATAGTTCGACGACTGTAATTCCTAAGTTTCCAGGCATTCGATAAAACTTCTGTATTTTAGGATGTTTTTTAAGATACTCTGTCACCAATTTGGCTAGTACGCCCCCGCCTGTACCATGAATAATCTGTACTTCACTCAATCCGTTCACTAAGGCATCTGAGAGAAATTTATCGACTGTATCTATAGCTTCATCTCCATACATACCGAGTAGTTTTACAGAAACAGCTGCCCCTGACTTTTCAACATTCACCTTCACTTCTTTTGCTTTAGGTTTGACTTTAATCTGAGGGGTATCTCCTCTTTTTTTGAGTTGTCCCAAAGGCACTCTCATCTTCAATCCATCTACAATGATCGTCGCATCTTTCCCACGTATACCGAGTATCTCACCTTTGTGAGAGCGGTACTTCACTTTATCACCTTCTTTGAATGGCTCTTCCTCTTTTAATTTCACTTCTTTTTGCTTGAAGTCTTTACGTTGATGTGCCACATTAAGCAGTCGTCGTCCCTCTGCTGATTCTTGTGCTTTTAGAGCTTCTCTTGCTTTTTTTGTCGCTGCATTATAACGGTTTTCAAGGGTTGCGATCGCTTTTCTATGACTCTCCTGAAGTTTCACTTCTTCATCTTGGAGTCTCTGTTTTTGTCTCTCTACAGATTTTAACTCATCATCTATTTTGGCGATCTTCATGCGCATTTCACGCTCAAGTGAGGTAGATTTCTCTATGAGTTCATTGAGATTTTCTTTGTCCTCACCATAGACTTCTTTTGCTTTGTTCACGATGGCTACAGGTACGCCATAACGTTGTGCTGTCTCAAAAGCATAACTCTTTCCGATACTTCCCTGTAAGAAAGTATACGTAGGTACTCTTCGCTCTTCATCATAAAGTGCTGCGATGAGTTCCACCTCATCATCACTTGCCATCAGTGAAGCCAAACGTTTATGGTGTGTCGTCACAATAAAGGTAATACCTTTTTTTCGTAATTCATCCAACATCACGCGAAACAGACTGGCTGCCTCATCACTGTCTGTACCCAGCTCTATCTCATCGACCCCTACGATGGCATCTTCTTTGTTAAAGAGTTTTGCAAACTCTTGCATACGTCCTGCAAAAGTAGAGATGTCATTTTTCACTGATTGGGGATCATCTATGACCGCTTCTATGCTTTTGTAATGCCCCACTTCTGTCTGTGCAGCATTACATTTAAAGGGAAGCAGATACTTACTCATGTAGACTGCTGAGAGCATGGACTTGAGTAACATCGTTTTACCACCCGCATTGACACCTGTGACAAGCATGATCTGTTTAGAGAAATCCATGGTAATGGGTACGGGGTTCTCTATAGCAGGATGGGCAAAATCCTGTAATTTGATCCGTTTGTGTTTACTCGGTAAAATGAACTCATACTCTTTGGCTCTAGCAAAACTGACACGCGCCTGATAATGGTCAAATCTGTCATACTCTTTGTTAATGAATCCCAAGAAAAGTTCCCACTTAAAAAAGATCGCTGAGATATTTTTACAATAGGTATAGATCAACTCCTCTTTTTTACTGAGCAGAGCAGACTCTTTCTCTTTTAAGTGAGAAATACTTTGGGGGATGATATAAAAAAAGCCTCCTGGACTACGTGCAGCCACAGTAGCCTTAATAGCATTGTTAAACCCTCCGCGTACCAGTAAAGTCTCTTCCCCACCGTTGAAATGTACTTGTGTATCTACGAGATAATCCCTGAGCTTGCTGGAGTGTGCCAGCTTATAGAGCATCTCTTTGATGTCTATCTTGTTTTGCTTGATGGCACGTTCAAGTTTGAAAAGTTCCGGATCACGTTCAGGATTAATGTCTCCTTCAGCAGTAAAAACCCCTAGGATCTCTAGGATCTCTTCTGGTATCTCTATACCTTGTATCCAAGAGATGAGCGGTTCTGTAAAACCCACTGTCTTTAAGGTATTGAAGTACGATATCATGGTAACAAACGCATAGATCTCATCCAGTGAAAGTACCCCTTGTTTCTTAATAAGGTTGATTTCTCTGTCTAAGTTCGGTACTGAATTAGGTATGGGGAATTGCACTTTTGAAAGTGCCTGTATGTAACGATAATGCTGGTTGATGTCTCCCCTCATCGCTACAGGTTTTTCTCTGGCTAAAAATTTTTGGAACTGCTGTATGTACCCATCAAGATCCAGTTTCTGTATAATCGTTTTTTCACTGCTGTCCTGCGAATGTATCAAGTTATGCCTCTCCACGTATCTGATAAGTGATATCTCCCGCACCAAAGGCTGTCACAAGCCCATCACTGTATTCTTGTATAATATGACCGTCTTTAAACACTTTGACAATGCCATCTTCTTTCGTAACAGAATCTGCCATATGAAGTGTATAACGACTGAATGCTCCCTTGAGGTCTATGTCTACCTTTAACTCACCAGCAGCCCAGATTGGAAGGATGACCAGCTCATCTACACCTTCAAAACACTCTACAAATCCTTGCAGGTTATCCATCGTACGGCTGTACTTGTGTGGTTGCCAAATGACATTGAGTTTAGAGAATTGACGCAGGCCTTTGTAGGTTTGAAGTGACTCCATCGTCACTTTGATCTCTGTAGGATGGTGTCCATAGTCATCTATCACCACACACTCTTCTTGGTTCTGTACAATGTCAAAACGTTTTTTAATGCCTTTATAGCGTAAAAGGTTTACCCTTATATCTTCTACCTTTTCACCTAACTCTAAAGCACCTAATATCGCTAATGCTGCATCTAAAGCAATGTGATTTCCAAAACCGAATACTTCAAATGCACCCAAGTCCAAAAGTTCGAATTTTGTATGTGGTTCACCATCTACTAACACAAACTCTATGTTTTTGATGTCTCTTGAAGGGTAAAGTTTAATGCTGTCCATCTCTAAAGAAGAAAGAAATTCATCTTCTGCATTTATGACACGTATTTTAGCCAGTGACAAAAAGTTTCTGTAGGCTGTGTAAAAACGCTCTTCATCATACCCATAGTACTCCATATGCTCTGGTTCAACATTGGTCACAATAGCAAGATAGGGATTGGAGTTTAAAAAACTCTCATCACTCTCATCCGCTTCAAAAACCACTTTGTTGTTCGGGTAGTTTCGTACATTTGAACCAAACTCTTTACTGATGGCACCGATGAGAGCATTGGACTCAGGTAGGATAGACGCTAGCATCGCTGAAGTAGTACTCTTACCATGTGCTCCACCCACTGCATAGACTTCTTTTTCACCTAAGATACTCTTTAGAGCCTCTTTACGGGAAAGTAACTCTATTCCTAGTTCCTTTGCCTTTTGGTACTCAGGGTTGTTAGGACGTACCGCTGCAGAGTAGATCACTCTATCGACACCTTCCACTGCGTCTTCATGGTGTGGTATGGTGATCTTGGCATCAAAGTTGGTTGCCAGGTCATTGGTGATCTCAGTTTGTTTGATATCTGATCCAGAGATCTTATGTCCGTCATTGAAGAGAAATTTAGCCAATGCAGAAAGGCCGATACCCCCGATGCCTATGAAATGTATTTTTTCCACCTATTTATCCTTTGACTCATCCAGTACTTTGAGTTCTTCTTTAGCCTGCTTGACCTGTTTAGCAAACATCGTAAGCAAAATATCTGTAGGCTGTGTAAATGTCTGGATAAAAAAGGCAAGAGGGTCATGTTCATCAACTCCTTCAACATCTACAAGGTTTTCGATAAAGTCTTCAAAACTTTTCCCAGCCATCACTGCAGCCGCATGCACCATCATGGCATCTTTAAGGTCTGCATGGTCTATGGTATAGTTCAATACAAGAAAGATCTCTTTTGCACCTTTTTTATCATTTTCACTGTAACGCTGAATACCATGCTCATAGATGGCTCTTGCCGTCGCCAAGTCTTCTGCATTATTCATATCAAAGGACTGAGAAGTCGTGAGTTTTTCTGCCAGTCTGTCAAATGCTGTGTTGACGATGAATGTAAAGATCTCGTTGATCTCATCCTCCGGTGCTTCGATGATAAGCTGTGCGTCTAAAAGCTGATACCCTTTTGCAATACTCTCTTCTTCTTTACATTCGGTTTCGAGTCTTTTAATGTTTGCTAAGAACTCTGGGTCTTTTTTTAGTTCTTCTACGTGTATTTCTGGGGTTTCCATTATTGCTCCAATGCTAATTTAATTCGTTCTAATGCTTCTCTTGTTTTATCTTCTTCATATACAAGGGCCAGTCTTACATACCCTTGACCTTCCCCTTCGCGTCCTAAAAATGAACCAGGGATGACTTTAAGATTATACTCTTT
>JBFEKK010000004.1:0-13934 GCA_041552675.1 Sulfurovum sp. | reverse complement strand
CCCATAAAGCGGCTACCTATCATTTTCTGGCCATCAGAAACAACGGTACCCGTTAAAATGATATCTCCAGCCTGTGAAAATACATTGAGTAATAATATTACAATTATTAATTTTTTTATTTGCATTATTACCACTTTCTCAGGCGTACATGACATTTCATACATTCTGATGAGATCTTACTATAAAACTGTAATGCTTGAGTTGCATCACCCGCAGAAAAACGTGCAACAATGTCATCTGTATTTTGTTCTATCTTTCTTTGTATACGTTTAGTCATTGCCGTATTATTGGTCATCCATCTTTCATATACATCTTTATTTTCTGTTTCTTTTTTTATTGGTCCTATTTTAACAACGGTTTCTTTTAAATCTTTTGCACCAGCTTTAACGATATCCAGATTATTATAGAAAAAACCAGACTGAATATCTTGCATCGCTTGTGCCATCTTTTGCATGTCAAAAATTCTATCTGCCTGCGTATACTCCTCCGCAAATCCAAAAGTCGTCACTATTATACAAACTGCCAATATTTTTTTCATTAATATTCCTTTTTCCTCATCTCAACATACTTAACGATATATTTGTAGTCACTCTATAAGTATTGTATCAAATAATCATTAAATTGATTATGGTCATGAATTAAATCAAAAATAATTATGAGAGCCTCATTGTAACTTCATTTTTACAAGCTTTAGTATAAAGGTTATACATCTAAAAGTTATTCTTTCAATACTATCTCCTATGAATATATCTAAAAATAATAGTAATTATCATAACTATTAATTATTAAATTAATAAGTTATATTTAATATTTAATATGCTATCGTTATTTATCTAAAATTAATAAAAGGGGTTCAGAATGAAAAAAATGATTACGTCTTCTGTAGCATTGGCTGCATTATTATTGGTAAATGTACAGGCTAATGATTTGAATGAAATGTTCAAAGACATGAAAGAGGCTGCTATCAGTATGAGTAAAGATGCTAAAGATTCTGTTGTTGCTGTGAAAGATGGTACAGTTGAAACAACACAGAGTGCTGAAAGAACTGTAACGAATGTTAGTGGTGATGTGAAAGATACATCAGTGAAAGTCTCTGATGATCTTAAAACATCTGAAGTTTCTACATCTAAAGACAGTAGAGATACTGTAGTTTCTGTATCTACAGATACAAAAGATTCTATTACAAATACAACAAAAGATCTTAAAGACTCTGCAACAGTAGCTTCTAAAGAGATGAAAGATTCTACTATCGCTGTCTCTTCTGATACGGCTAGTTCAGTGAAAACTGTTTCTAATGACTCTGCGGACTCTGTAAAAACTGTTTCTAATGATATGAATTCATCAGTGCAATCAGTTTCGAGCGATTCTAAAGATGCTGTGAAAACTGTTTCTAACGATTCAGCAGACTCTGTAAAAACCGTCTCTAATGACTCTAAAGATTCTATAGACACAGTAGCAGCGAATGCAAATGATGCTACAAAACAAATTTCTAAAGACTACAAAGACTCTATAGATTCAGTGGCAACAAATGCAAGTGATGCAACAAAAACTGCTTCTAATGACAACAGAGAGTCTGTGAAGTCTGTTTCTGAAAATCTGAATGACTCTGTAAAAACGATCAATGATTAATTCTATTCGATAACAGGCAACCCTGTTATCGAAAAAAGGTAATTCACTAGAGTTGCCTTTACTTCTTGTAACTCTAACCATTTACTTTTAAACAATATTTTTCATAATTTATTTATATTTGATAGAATTATATTTATATTTTTGTTTTAAGATATGTTTAAAATAATTACTGATACTATTTATAAATAATTTATTAAAAAGGTTACACATGATAAAAATGATCACGACTTCTGTAGCAGTAGCTGCATTCCTATTAACAAGCGCACAGGCTGATTTTGACTTTGGAGAGATGTTCGAAGATATGAAAGAGGCTGCTATCAGTATGAGTAAAGATGCTAAAGATTCTGTTGTTGCTGTGAAAGATGGTACAGTTGAAACATCACAGAGTGCTGAAAGAACTGTAACGAATGTAAGTCGTGATACGAAAGATACTTCCGTGAAAGTCTCTGATGATCTTAAAACAGCTGAAGTTTCTACATCGAAGGATAGTAGAGATACTGTAAATGCTGTATCTACAGATACAAAAGATTCTATTACGAATACAACAAAAGATCTTAAAGACTCTGCAACAGTAGCTTCTAAAGAGATGAAAGATTCTACTATCGCTGTCTCTTCTGATACAGCTAGTTCAGTGAAAAATGTTTCTAATGACTCTGCGGACTCTGTGAAAACTGTTTCTAACGATTCAACTGACTCTGTAAAAACTGTATCTAGCGACTCTGCTGACTCTGTGAAAACTGTTTCTAGCGATTCAGCAGACTCTGTAAAAACTGTCTCTAATGACTCGAAAGATTCTATAGACAGAGTTGCAACAAATGCAAGTGATTCTACTAAAACAATCTCTAGTGATACAAGAGCATCAGTAGAATCAACAGCTAGCAATACAAGTGATGCAGCAAAAACTGCTTCTAATGACAATAGAGAGAATGTAAAATCTGTTTCTGAAAATCTGAATGACTCTGTAAAAACGATCAATGATTAATTCTATTTGATAGCAGGTATTCTCCGCTATCTCTCTTAGCAACTCATACTTGAGTTGCTTTTACTTCTCTTTACTTGCATCTATTATTTCTTGATCTTATATCTCAACTTTTACGTTAAGAGATATTTAAAACAACTATTGATACCATCAATTATAATCTATAAGAGGTTTTCTGAATGAAAAAAATACTTACATCATTTATGTTAGTGGCTGCTTTATTCACAAGTGCCCAAGCTGGATTTAGCTTTGGAGATATGTTCGACGATATGAAAGACGTTGCTACTGCAATGACCGAAGATGCAAAAGATAGTATTGAAGCTATGAAAGACGGTGCAGAAGAAGTATCTAAAAGTAGTGAAAGAACTGTACGTTCTGTAAATTCCGATGTTGAAGACGTTTCAGAGAAAGTTTCAGATGATATCGAAACTGCTACATCTGATACATTCTCAGATGGTAGAGATGCAATGGAATCGGTATCTGAAGATACCAAGGATTCCATGACTGACACAAGTGATGATCTTAAAGATACAACAGATGCAGTTTCTACTGACATTGAAGATAGTGTTGACGCTGTTTCTTCAGATGTATCAGACTCCATTGAAGATATTTCAGATGATGCTAGGGATTCTATAGAAACTGTTTCTGAAGACACAAGTGATGCCGTAGAAAACATTAGCAGTGATTCTGTTGACTCTCTCAAAACCGTTTCTAATGATGCAAAGAAATCCACAGAAGATGTTTCAAATGACTCTAAAGATGCTGTTGATTCTGTTGCAACCAATGTAGAGGACTCTACTGAAACCATTTCAAATGATACAGGTGATGCTATAGAGTCCACTGCAACTGCAACAAGTAAGACAACAAAAACTATTTCGAATGATACTAGAGACTCTATAGACGAAGTTGCATCAAATCTAAATGATTCTTTTAAAGACATCTCACAAGGTAAAGACACCAAAGCCATCACTCAAGATGAATATACAGAACATATGAAAAAGAAAAACAAAACTACAAATAAGTAATCTGTATTATATTAAACCCTATCATAGGCAACCTATATAAAAGGTTGCTTCACTTCCCCTACTTTTCATCATGATAGTTATTCAATTTTCATTTACTATAAGAAAAATATATATTTTATAATATAAGTCAATATTATAAATTATATAATAATTTTAATTTATACTTAATATTATAATTGATATGATATATTTATAAATACTTATAAAAGGGATATACAATGAAAAGAATGATTACAACGTCTGTGGCAGTGGCTGTATTATTATTAACGAGCGCGCAAGCTGATTTTGACTTTAACGATATGTTCAAAGATATGAAAGAAGCTGCTATCAGTATGAGTAAAGATGCAAAAGATTCTGTTACTACTATGAAAGATGGTGCAGTTGAAACAACACAAAGTGCTGAAAGAACTGTGACAAATGTAAGTGAGGATGCTAAAGATACTTCAATGAAAGTTTCTGATGACATTAAAACAGTGGAAGTAAATACCACTACTGATATCAGTAAGGCAACTACTGATCTTTCAAGTGATACCAAAGATTCACTCAGAACCACAACTTCTGATATGAAAGAGAGTGGTACAAACCTTAGTACTGATATGAAAGACTCTACAATTACTGTATCTAAAGATGCAAGAGATTCAGTGAAAACAGTTTCTAATGACTCTAGAGATTCTGTACAAACAGTTTCGAATGACTCTAGAGATTCTGTACAAACAGTTTCAAATGACTCTAGAGATTCTGTACAAACGGTTTCGAATGACATGAACAGTACAACAAGAACAATCTCCAATGACTCAAGAGATTCTATAGACAGAGTAGCAACGAATGTAACTGACTCTACAAAAACAATTTCTAGTGACTCAAGAGCTTCTATTCAGTCAGTCAATGAAAATACAGCTGATTCAGTGAAAACTGCATCAAATGACAATAGAGAATCAGTGAAGTCTGTTTCTGAAAATCTTAACGATTCTGTTAAAACTATCAATGATTAAGTAATCATTGTTCTACCTGATAAGAAGGGGTTCCCTTCTTATTTATCTCTTTAATCTTCCAGTCACTTTTGGTAGCGTTTCACTCTTCATCAACAAAATTCATAACTTTAATTTATTATATATATAAATTCTATGCTATTCTATAGATATAATACTTGTCCAAAGGATCCATGTGAATACTGTAAAAAAACGAATACTCTATTTTTTTCTACTTCTCCCTGCACTACTTTTTTCTACGGTAGCACAAGAGAATAAAACTATTGCAAAAGCAGCAAATGATGATGGACTCGCAGTCTTCTATACTATAGATGGTGATATACAGGAAAAATATAATACTTTTGTAGAGAAGACCCTAAAAAGTATAGGTTTTCAACTCACAGATCCGCACAAAAGAGTCAATGACCAGTATGAAACAAAGTATGGTTCAACTGTACTTGATGTACTTAGTTTTATGCCTGTCGTCAATGATGAAGTCATTTTACCACTGCTGAACATAGACCCACGTATAGCAGGTTTTGCACCATTCAATATGCTCATATATAAAAAACTTGATGAAAATAAAACATACGTTGGACACTTAATGCCTAAAATAATGTTAGACATATTAGGCATAGAAGACAAAGAGGTCAGAGAAAAATTTACGGCTACATTTAAATCCCTAGATACATTAATTGCAGAAGAATTAGGTGGTCAAAAATCGTACATAGCGTATAAAAGACTTCCTGAACAAAGAATGATCAACTTTGAATATGAATTTGAAGCACCTGAAGACTTAGATGAATTTCTCGAAGAGTTCCAAAATAGTTTTGAACTCGCCTTTATCAATAAAGGATATCTTATTGCCGGATACCATAATTTTATGGAAGGCAGGGAGAATGCTGAAGAGATCCTTGAAGGGTATGATGCTTTCTGGACCTATTCTCTTTGTCACTTAGAGTTCTCCTATAACATGTTTGATAATGAAGGGGCTCATCCGGAGGCAGGTCTTTTTGCCCCTTGTACCATGTATGTATATAGCAAGAAAGGCTCTAACAAACTTGTAGTAGGTATGTTAAGACTTGAAAACTGGTCAACTACTTTAAATATCACTGATGAAAAAAGAGTAGGACTTGTCAATAAACTTGACAAAGAGATACCTGAGGTCCTCACTGCATTTGGGATGAAGGCTACGTCCAATACGAATACCTTACTTCAAGCCGATTTATACAAAGCTGAGATAAAGGAAGATACACCCGTAAGCAAAGTAGCTGTACCTAAAGAACAACCATTCAAAACACGATTAGAGCCTAAATCAAAAATAGCAAAGGTACAAACGATCGAAACCGTAGATGGTATGGTAGAAATTTCTATACCAAAGGTACCAAAAGTACCTGTATGTATTAATTCTCAAGAAAATCAAAAGACATTAGATAGAAGTATTAAATTCTCAAAACGGGTACCGCCAAACTATATACCTCATAGATTTGATAAACAAAAGAAACTAAAACAAAGTACCCATACAAGGATCGGAGAAGTAACCCAAGGAAGGATAGCAGCATATCTTCGTGGTGCATTTATCGATGTAAACACCGTGGAAGAAAAACTTAAAGGCGCAGGTTTTGAAGTATTGACCTCTGTTCCGGTCGATAAAAAGAAAACACTCATTTCGGTAGTCTTTACAGATAAATCCCTAGTCCGTATGGCAAGTAAAGCAAATAGAGGCTTTATAGCATCATTACGTGTACTTGTGGATACAAAAGATAAAACGATCAGTATTACCAATCCTCTTTATATGACAAAAGGATTTTTACAAACTGATTTTGATGAAAAAGCAGCCAAGAAAATTTTAGTCAAACTGATTACACAGTTCCCTGAGTTAAAAAATTCGAAAGATGCACTCAAGTTCCAACTCTTGCCAAAATACCAATTTATGAATGGTATGCCTCATTATGAAGATATGATCGAAGTAGCTTCCGGTGATGACTTGTTAGAAAGAATCAAAGATAACGATAAAGTACTTTTTAGACAAAATCTGGAAAATGGTTCAACACTGATTGGTATTCAACTCTCTAGAAGAACCGGTACATTTACAAGAAGAATTGGTAGGAACAATGCAGCAATGCTCCCTTACCCTATCCTCATTGAGAATGGAAAAGCAAAGATACTTGATCCCAAGTATTATATCGCATATATGTATCCAATGCTACAAATGTCTGAATTTATGACCATTGCGACCACACCGGATGCAATGATAAAAGATTGTGAAAAAGTATTTAAAAAGTAAAAGAAGCGATCGCTAATTGAACGTTCTAAAGATTCCCTCTTTAGAACGTTCAGTCTTATCGTAGTTTTTTTCAGGATTAGCTTGAAAAGATTTTATTTGGCTTTCTCCAAATATTTACCCTCAACAGTATCTACTTTGATCATTTCACCTTCAAGAACATGGAAAGGTACTTGTACCACCGCACCACTTTCAAGCGTAGCCGGTTTTTTCCCACCTTGTGAGTCACCTTTGAAGTTAGGTGGTGTTTCCACTATTTTAAGTACAACCGTTTGTGGTATCTCAACTGAAATCGCTTTGCCTCCATGAAACAAGACTTCAGCCTCCATGCCATCTATCATAAAATCAAACGTATCTTTCCCTACCTGTTCATGAGTAAGACCGATCTGTTCAAATGTTGTTGTATCCATAAACTGAAGCATTTCACCATCATCATAAAGATATTGCATCGTTTTTTGTTCAAGTTCCGGTACATCAAATTTATCACCCGCGTGTACTGTCTTTTCAATCGTTTTTCCTGTAGCAAGGTTCTTCACCTTCATACGTACAAATGCTGCACCTTTACCTGGTTTAACATGCTGAAAATCTGTAACCTTATACGGGTTTCCTGTAATTTCGAGTCTTGTACCTTTTTTGATATCACCCATTCCGATTGTAGCCATTGTAGCTCCTTAAAAATTATGAGTGATTATAGCAAATGCTTGGTAAAAGGTTGCAGTGGCACCCTGAATAGATGCCAAACATGATCACTTGGTGATAGAGATATTACGATGTTCCTCAGAATGGTCAATTGGTTCAAAATCCATCGCTTTTGCGTTATCCATCAGTACTGGAATAAAAAGAAGTGAAACAAATACTGCCGCAACCGTACCTGAAATAAGCGCAACACCAAGCCCACCAAACACTGGATCCCCTGCAAGCAATGCAGAACCTAAAATAATAGCAACGGCAGTCAATGCAATAGGTTTTGCTCTGGTTGCTGCTGCGATGGCAATCGCTCTACGTTTTTTGATACCTTCAATCTCCATTAAAGACTTTGCAAAATCTATAAGAAGCAATGAATTTCGTGAACTTATCCCTATCAAGGCGATAAAACCAATAAGAGAAGTAGCGGTCAGAAAGAAGGTTTCAGAAGTAAACCAATTTGCCACCCAGTGTCCTACAATAACCCCTATAAGTGATAGAAATGAACCTAGCAGTACAATACCACTTATTACAAAACTCTTATAGTAAATGACCAATAACAAGAATATCAATATCAAAGCAGCGATAAATGCAGCACCTAGATCCCTAAAAGTATCAAGTGTCACTTTCATTTCCCCATCCCAACGTATAAGAAATTTTTCATGTGTTTGTTTGTCTTCTAAAGTAAAATCAAACATATAGGTTGATAATCCTGCTTTTGTAACAATATAATCTTTTTCAAATTTTTCAAGCATCATACTGCGTGCCTCCAAAAGAGGATATACCTGTGAAACCATATCGGTTTCAGCGATCACATTCACCATACGAGAAAGATCTTTATGCATAATCATAGGGTTTGACTTCACTTTACGAATCGTAACTACTTCACTTAATGGGACCATCATTCCCTGCTTATTCATTAAATTCAATGAAGAAAGTTTACTTTGCAACGCATCTTCATGTGATACAGATAATTTCTTGCTGTCATTATCCAATACCAAAAATATAGGTATCTGATCCGGTGAATTTTGAGAATTCTTATGTGCAATGAGCATCCCCTCAAAAGCAAGATATATGATATTGTTTACTTGGCCGACACTCAAACCGCTTCTAGCAACTTTTTCTTTGTCAGGTATAAGTTCATATTTTTCATATTTTTCATCTGCCATAAGATCAATATCAACCAATCCTTCTGTTTCTGATAAAACATCTGCTACATCCACAGCGAGACGTCTTATTTTTTCCGTATCATCACCATGTACTTCAACCACAATAGATGCCAAAGTGGGAGGTCCGGATGGCTGCTCTATAAATTTAATGTTCGTACCTCTTGTTAAAGATGAACATCCAGCCTGAATCGTAGGTCTTATACGTTGTACCATAAGATATGACGGTTCTTCACGATGATGCTTATCTGTAAGGTTCACAGATATTTCTGAAACATTTTCAGTACGCTTCACACTCGCACCTTTGACTAGACCTGCATAATCAAGTGGAATGCCTTGTCCCAAGAAGAGCTCTATATTCATCACTTCATCTTCTTGTTTTAGAAAATCAATCACACAGTCACTCACAGCTTTTGTCTGCTCTATAGATGAACCCGTAGGTGTATCAATATATACAGAAAATGTATTATCACTTTTTCCTGGCAACATTTTTGCCAATACCAATTTAGTTGGAAACATTAAAAGCGCCAAGAAAAATGCTGTAGCTGTTAAAACAATCACCAGTTTTTTCTTTGGCTTGTCATCAAGAATATCATAAATAAAACTTTCAAAATTTTTCATTATTTTGATCCTTCATCATGCTCTGGCTTTTTCAATAGCTTTAAACTCAAATAAGGCGTAAAGATATATGCTACAAATAATGAAGCAATCAATGCTACTGGTACATTATAGGGGATAGGTTTCATGAAAGACCCCATCATCCCTCCAACAAATGCCATAGGAACCATCGTTAAGATAATAGCTAATGTCGCTATATTTGTCGGTGCACCGATCTCATCCGTTGCTTCAACCAAAAGTTCACCCATTTCTTTATCTTCAACACCATGGCTATGTAAATGTCTGTGAATATTTTCAATAACGATAATAGCAGCATCTACAAGCAATCCCAAGGATAACAAGAGTGCAAATAGTGTAATCCTGTTCATCGTCTGACCCGTCATCCATGCCGTAAACAGTGTTACTGCTAAAATTGCAGGTACAGTAAATGTAACAATAATCGATTCTCTCCAACCTAAAGCAAAAACCAACATTAAAGCAATGATCACAATCGTAATAATCAAGTGATGCATCAATTCATTTACAGCCTCATTTGCGCGTACACCATAGTCTCTTGTAATAAGATATCCAACACCTAACTTTTCAAATTCATTGTCATAGCTTTGAAGTATCTCAAGTACATCCTCAGCAACAAACACCGCATTTGTTCCAGCAAGTTTTGCAACGGTGAGTGTAATTTGATTTTTTTCTTCACTCCAACTTTGTTTTAATGGTGCCGATTCATGATTGACTCTGTTTTCATGATTCTTTTCTTCTCTCAATAAAACCTTTGCCGTTTGAAAGTTTTGTATATCAACTCCCTCGGTTACCTCCGCAACATCTTTTAGGTAAATCGATGATTCCATATGCTGTGCCACGATCACATTCCCCACATCATCTACACTTTCAATGGCATTTTTGACACCAAAGATCACTAAGTGATTCTCTTTTGTTCTACCCTTTACCTCAGGTACCGAAACAGCCAAAGATTGTACTGCCTGCATAATCTGTCCCAAAGAGAGGTGATATGCTGATAGTTTCCCCATATCAACCTCGATATTGTACTGTGCTTTTCTCTCGCCTTTGAGTGTAGTTTTAGCCACATTATCAACAGCATTTATTTTTTGCTGGACTTTTCTGACCATTTCAAAAAGTTTGACTTCATCTATATTGCTTTTTCTTTTTGGATAAAATGCCACAGTTACGATCGGGATATCAATATCAATATCAAATGGCTTGACACTAGGCTGCATTACACCCTTAGGCATAAGATCCATATTTTGCATCACTTTGTCATAGAGCTTTAAATTTGAATCTTCTCTATCTTCACCGATATAATACATGACATTAACGATACCTACATTGTCCATAGCCATACCATAGATGTGTTCTATCCCACGCACTTCACGCAATTTACGTTCCAATGGTTTGATAATGATATTTTCAACTTCTTTAGGCGTAGCACCTGGCATTGCAACGATCACAGCACCACCGGATATAGCGATTTGTGGATCCTCTTCTCTAGGCATTGTATTGAGTGCTATATACCCCACTAGCAGTAACATTGCACCCAGAACTATCGTTAATGGATTACGTAAAAAACTTTTTGCAAGTCTTCCTGCTATATTGACTATTTCATATTCTTGTCTATTTTCCATCATTGCCTACTTAATCATAATTTTGGCATACATACCAGGATAAACGGAAGAACTCTTCTTCCTATCAAATTTCATTTTGATCTTAAACTTATGAGTCATAGGGTTTGAACTTGGAATAATAGAAGTTATTTCACCCACAGTGCTAAAACCGATAGAAGGTATCTCTATATCAACTTTTTTACCTAGATTTATGTATTTTAATTGTGTTTCACTCAGTTCTGCTACGATGGTCAATCTACTCAAATCTGTTAGCGTTACTGCCGGCATGCCAGGAATTGCCATTTCACCTTCATTGAGGCGTTTATCTACAATGACTCCATCATTTGGTGCATGAATCTTCAAATAATTGTACTGATTTAATACTTCATCTTTTTTGGCTAATGCTTGTTTCACCTGTTGTTCGGCAATTTCAACCATATCTTTAAGATTTTTAGCAGAAAGTTGCAACATTTCAAACTCATACTTGGAAACCATTTTCTTCTTATAAAGTCTTTCATGTCTTGCAAGGTTGGTTAGAACATTATTATATTGATTTTTATTCATCTGCAGAGCAAGTCTAGCTTGAGAAATAGCTAGGTCTACCTGTCTCTCTGCAGACTCTATCTCTTTTGAATCTATTTCATAAAGAAGTTGTCCTTTCTTTACTATGTCACCCTCAGACACAGCCATACGTTTCACATAACCCATATAACGGCTGGTTAGCATCTTTTGATTATCAGAAACTACAGAACCGCTTAATTCGATTTCTATTGCATTCGCAGATGTAGCCAGCAATGCCAAAACAATGAGTCTAATAAACTTATTCATACGTTTCCTCCTGTATTTAAAATACTATTGAGTTCAAATATTTTGGTATTACGTTCATTCTTTACAGTAAGTAACTTGAGTAATACTTCCAGCTCTTTGGATTGCTTCATTAAAACATCTGAAATAGAAACAATCCCTTCTTTATATCGTGAATGGTAATTTTCATATACTTTTCTTGCAAAACGTAATTGTTTTTTATAACTCTTTACATCTGCATTCTTACTTAAGATTTCCGTTTCAAGTTTTTTGACCTTCAATGCAATACCCGATTTGGCCAGTGAAACTTCATTTTGTACTTTCAGATGATTCACTTTTGCTTTTTCAAGATTTGCAACATCGATACCGCCATTGAATATATTCCATTTCAACTGGATCCCCACAGTATAGGAGTCTTTGTCTCGAAATTCATTCCACATTTCATCATCTGCACTTCCATACTCCCCAAAGGCACCGATCGTAGGGAGATAATTCGCTTTTTCAACTTTCATGGCCATTTCAGTGATCTGCAATCCTAAAAGTGCTTTTTGTATATCTATATTATGAGTTTCAACTTCCGAAATATCAATATGAGGTATAGGTGCCATATCATTGACTTTTTTAATGGAGCTTACTTCTGTGTTCAATAAAAACGAAAGAAATTGGTAAGCCAGGTCTTTATTGAGTTTGGCTTGGTTGTACATACTCTCTGCCTCTGCCTTACGAGCCTGCACTTCAAGTAGATCGATATCTTGTGCATAGCCTTCTTCACCCATACTTTTAACGATCGATTCCAGGTGACTGATATTTTTAATGATTTTAGAAAGATTTAAAATATAGTTATCTACCAACGAAATGTCATAAAATGCTTTTTTTGTCTGAAATATCTTTTCATTGATAAGTTTTTTTGTATCCCATTGGCTCATACGATGTAAAGCATCCGTGATACGTCCATACTCTGACAACTTGCCACCGGTATATAAAGGCAGCATATAAGAAATTTTTGTCTGATAGTGGTTTCTCGTTTCTGGGTAATTTAAAGCACTAGGTGGGGTTATGTAATCAGGTCCTGATGGACTACTCAGAGATGTCACAAATTCTTCTGCACCAAAATCACCGAAGTTTGCTTCACGACTCTGCAATTTAAAGCCAAACACATTCCCCGCATCGTTTGATCGCATACCTGAAACAGAAACATCCAACTTACCATAGTGATTCCCTTTGGCAGCAGCGGTTTCATAAGCTTTCATCTGTTCATTAAAATGGGAAATTCTTAATTCAAGATTGTTGTTTTTTAGCATAGAAATAGCCTGATTGATATCCAGGTTATTTAACCCAGCCAATAACGGCCATGAGAAAAGAAAAATGAGATACTTTTTCATAAGAGACACTCCATTTATCCAAAATTATATTATATTATAACCAAAGTAACACACTCTATACGATAGAGGCTATAATAATAAGAAACAATTATATCTATTATAACCTGATACAATAGTTAATCTATTCATTTATAGTACTAATCCATAGAGGACTAACTACAAATTATAAGAAATAGAATAGGAATAAAAAGTGGGAGAGAATGAAACTAAGTGGAAGACCCACTTAGTTTTTAAAGTGTCGCGTGAGAAACGCTAATACATGCTTCTAATGAAGCGAGTTGTTCGAGAAGTTCTTTTTTAACTTGACCATCTACACGCACTACAGCTAGTGCTTGTTTCTTGCTGTCACGGCCCAGTCTAAAGTCAGATATATTCAGACCATTCTCTGCCATGATCCTACCTACATCACCGATCACGCCCGGAGTATCTGTATTTCTGAAAAAGACCATTGTACCTTTTGGCTCAACATCTAAGATATAATCATCGATCTCAATAATACGTTGTTCACTGTCATCAAAAACTGTACCAGCAATAGAAATTATTCCTGCAGCTGTTGTCAATTTGATACCGACTTTATTGGTAAATCCGCTGTTATTTGGTTTGACTTCTTTTGTGATCTCTATATCGCGTTCATCAGCAACGAATTCAGCATTGACATAGTTTATCTGATCACCTAAAGACTCTGTAAGTACACCTACAGTTGCAAATGTTCCCATAGATTCCAAATGTTCAGCAACAGGACCAGCTGCACTTACCTTAATAGACTTCACAGCACTTTT
>JBFEKK010000003.1:0-15260 GCA_041552675.1 Sulfurovum sp. | reverse complement strand
TCACCTTCACACGACTTAAGAGTACTGATGTAACGATTAATACTAAAAAATATGCAAAAAATATTCCCCAGTCAAGGGCACTGAATGCAGAGTTCATTATTTCCCTTTAGGCGGTGCTTTGAGGTTGAGACATTTTACACCATGTCTAATATCGGCCATAAACTTTTCTCCTGGATCAGACTTCACAGTTCTGTACCCTTTGTCTTTTTCCAACCACAAAGATGTATGCTCCATCTGCTGGTATTCATGATGTCCTACAAGATACTCAATCGTAGGGTATTTGGCTTTGAGATACAACACAAGGTCAATGTTAGCCTGATGCTGTGCCGGTGTAAGATCCTCTATCTTGTTGCCCTTCCCACCTATGTTTTCAATGCCGATACTTGAGTAGTTAAGCCCTATAACGTGACGAGCCATCCAATTCTCTGGCATTAAACGGTAAATAGTCCCGTCACGAGCCACCATAAACTGAGAAGATACATTTAAAGCTGAAGCTTTCACGATGTCTTTTCGGTCAGAAAGAAGTTTCTCTGGCTGCAAGCGTTTAAACGATTTGTCAAAATCCATCTCCGCTGTCCAGTGCAGTATAATAATCTTTGGCGTGATCTCAATGTTCTCTACATTCTTGCCGTAATGAGACTTGATATACGCTTTGGTCATAGCGATACGTTCTGGCCCAAAGTCTATGGGTTTATCTATAATATGGGGTGGTTGTATAGGTTTTGTGGTACAGACTGGCGGTTTTGCTTCTTCTTTTCCACATGCGCTGAAAGAGAGAAGTGCAAGAGACAGTAAGAGTGTTCTCATCATGAAATAAATCCTAACTTATAATTAGACTTATTCTATCTAATCTTGGGTTTGGTTTTCTTTTTCTTTTAAAAGGACCCAAACAAGAATCACAGAAGGAATACCTAAAGAGATAATATAACTGGGAATATGTAACAATCCCTGTCTATTGAGATATAAAAAACCTAAGATAAGAAGTGCATATGCCCCTAATCTATAGATTGAGAGTGCTGCTTTCGTGTCTTTAAGCGTTTGGTAGACAGTACGTCTGTTCTGTTTGAGTTTTTTCTTCTCTTCTTTGACCGTTTCGGCCAAACTTTTCTCTTCAACTACTTCATCTTCACTATAAAGATCATAGGGATCTTCAAGTTTATCAATCACATCTTTACTGTCATCCATGGTTACAATGTTGTGTTTCACTCGGGCATTGACCATGCGTCTATGGCTGACTATCGAAGCTATCATGACGAGTGATGAGGTGATATACCCTATTTGGGTACTGTAAAGTACTTTAATATCAAAAAATATGATAGAAATAAATAGTAGTAAAATATCGACAGCAACAAGTACCGTGAGGATTTTACGGTTCGTACTACTCATCATCATCCTCAGCATCATATTTCTCTTGCTGTTCTTTTTTGTAGGTATATCTTGGATCATTTGCCAGTTCATCTAATGACTTTTTTTGCTTTGCATACGCTTTGTAGACATTAGAGATAGCAGCACCAACACCTATAAATACACCTATCCAAAGTGTCCATCCAGCACCCGTAAGATTACGCAATCCCAATCCTATAGCTACACCAATGATTACAGCAACAACCATGGAAATACCAAGACTGAGTCCGTCTGCGGCATCCACCACTTTTTTGAATTTTGGTTCTTCATTATTGTTTTGCATATTCAGTCCTCATGATTTAAAAGTTTAGTATAGCTAATTGGTACATAGAGCATGGTTTAGAGTAAAAGGTTTCTTCTCCTAGCTCTTTCTTTTTGGAGAGGTGTACACCTGCTCCTATCTACCTTATCTTGCCAACTCAATAAACTGAAATATATACGCTTCCACTTTAGGTAGCAGTACGGTACCGTGTCCATCACCAGAGAGTATGAGTGTGGTACCCGAAATCGCCTTTTTACCGTATTCAAGTGCATTAATATTTGCACCCAATGGGTCATTTTTGGTAGCAACAAAGTAGGTTTTTGTCATAGAACTAGAAAGCGCCATGTCACTGTCACTACTTTTTGATTTTCCTGCAGAAAGTGTGACGAGTGCTTTTGCATCGTAATCATTCAGTACAGGGATTAACGATGCACCACCCAGTGATGCACCTATGAGGTAGAGTTTTTGCATATCCAAGCTTTTATCCTCTTCCATCATCTCTAACCATGCTATGAGGTCTTGTGGTATCTTAGAAAAACCCACTTTTTGCGCACTTGCATCAAAGGCTGTTCTCACTTCACTTGTGTTTTTAGGTATTTTTACTCTGTTCTCGATACCTTTTTGCATGCTTGACTTTCCATGACCACGCAGATCCACACTTAGTGTCGCCATACCTTTTTCATGCAGTCTCTTGGTGAGCATATCCCATGAAGTATGGTCTGAACCGAACTGGTGTGCCAAAAGTACAATAGGCGTAGTTTTCATAGTATTTTGTGGTTTTTCCAGCCATCCGTGGAGTTCAAATCCATCTTCAGTAGTCAGTATAAGTTCCGTAGCAAAAAGAGGTATTATGAGCACTAAAAAGAGTACAATTTTTTTCATGATGTTTCCTTTACAAAAACTAAAACTTTATCGGCTGTTTAATCAAAATACTATGAAAGAGTGAGCTAGGCTATCTCAGCCATCACTTCATAGGCGGCCTTAATCGTCTCATCTATCATCTCATCTGTCATCGCTGCACAGATAAAACCTGCTTCGTATGAAGAACAGGCAAGATAAATACCTCTGTCCAACATTCCTTTATGAAATTTAGCAAATGTCACTGAGTCATTTGCAAGTGCATCATCAAAGTTTTTTACCGGTTTATCAGAGAAAAAGAAACCAAACATACTACCTCTTACATCAGTTACCAAAGGTATGTTTGATGCATCTGCTGCTTTTTTGAATCCATCCATAAGTTTTTTAGCTTTGTTCCCAAGTGATACATATAAAGAAGGATTGGATTTGAGCTTTCTAAGACTTGTAAGACCCGCTGCCATTGCAACAGGATTACCTGAAAGCGTTCCCGCCTGATAAACTGGACCTTCTGGAGAAAGGTGTGCCATGATCTCCGCTGATGCACCAAATGCACCCACAGGCATACCTGCACCGATGACCTTACCCAGAGTCACCATGTCCGGTTTTACGCTTGAAATACCTTGAGCACCGCTAAGTGAAGCTCTAAACCCACTCATGACTTCATCAAAGATAAGTAGTGCACCATGGTTAGTACAGAGACATCTAAGTTCTTCCAAAAATGCTTCATCAGCAGGTACAAGACCCATATTCCCAGCTATAGGCTCAATGATCACACAAGCGATACCCTCTGGTGACTCTTCAAAACATGCCAGTACGGATTCAATATCATTATACGTTGCCAAAAGTGTATGCTTAGTAAGGTCAGCCGGTACACCCGGGCTTGATGGACTGCCAAATGTAGCTAGGCCTGAACCTGCCTGTACAAGTAGTGAGTCCGAGTGACCATGATAACATCCTGTAAATTTGACAATATTTTCTCTGCCTGTAAAACCACGAGCCAAACGGATGGCAGACATCACTGCTTCCGTTCCGGAACTGACAAAACGTACTTTATCGATGCTGTCAAAAAGAGTCACGATCTCGCTAGCAAGCTCAGTCTCTATAGTAGTAGGTGCACCAAAGCTCAATCCTCTTTTAACTGCTTCTATCACAGCTGTTTCGATCTCTTCATCTGCATGACCAAAGATTAGCGGTCCCCAACTTTGTACATAGTCGATATATCTGTTCCCATCAATATCAAAAAGGTATGCTCCCTCACCTCTTTGGATAAATGGTGGTGTACCTTCTACTCCTGAAAATGCACGTACCGGTGAGTCAACACCCCCAGGTATCACTTTATATGCTTCTTCAAATGCCGCTATACTTTTGTCATATGCCATGTTATTAATCCTCATTATGTATAATTGCAAAGATTATACACTAACGGCACTTAGGGCTATATACAAGGAGGGTATCATCAGAACACTGAAAGGATTATTGCTCTCTTTATTGTTACATTTACTGATTTTGATGCTCTTTACTAAAAACTGGAAAGAGATCACCTTTTTGCCTCCCCAAGGGAAAGAAAAGAAAATAAGCCTTAATCTACAGCAGATGGTTAGTCCTCCTGCACCTAAACCAAAGCCAGTACCTGTACCTAAACCCATAGTTACGCCGCCAATCCCCAAGCCTATCATTCAAAAACCTATAGAAGCAGCAGTGCAACCCATAAAGAGAAAAGATTTAGATAAGAGTAAAAAGGTATTTGCACAGCAAAGCACAGAAGAAAATAATGTCACCAAAAGTGCACCAAAACCTGTTAAAAAGATTGTTAAAAAAGAAGAGAAGAAGAAAGTTGTTAAAAAGGTACCCAAAAAGACTATCGTGAAAAAAACGAAACAATACAGACCATCTAGACGTTCAAGTGACCCTCTTGCCAACGCACTCATGGGTTCTGGTACATCGATGTATCCTTCTCAGCGGAGCCGCCCATCATCCTCAGGCAGTTATGGTGCAAGAATGATCAATCAGCTTTATGGTGAAGAATTTAATACTTACAGTGAAACACAAAAAAAGTTTATTAAAAACAATCTAGGAACCATTCACCGTATCACCCAAAATACGCTTACACGAAATGGATATCCAGATGTTGCGGTACGTACAAGACAGCAAGGAACCAACATCGTCTCTTTTTATCTGCATCCAAATGGTGATATCTCGGATCTTAAATTAAAAAGGCATATAGGTCACAAAGCTTTAGATGAAAATACTTTAGATGTGATACGTATTGCCTATAAAGATTACCCTTTACCAAACAAAAAAACGAAGATCGTTTTTTATGTAAAGTACAGTATTTATTAAAAATTTATCTAAGCTTTTTCCAAAGCTTTTTGACCACATCCTCGGTTCCCTGAATTAAAAGCGGTTCAGCCTCTGGATCTAACCAACGTAACACTGTTTGTATCTGACTCTCATTCATTACTGTACATCCGGCTGTAGGCACATTCTTAATATGAATAAAGATGCATGATCCAGCACCCTTTTTAGCTCCCTTTTCATCTATATGGTTATGATTCACAACAATACCATACTTGTAATAGTCTTTAGGAAACTTCATATGTTCTTTACTTTTATAATCGGCATTTATTTTAGTACTGTCTACTATTTTATTATAAAATCTTGACGTTACATCATCCACACAATGGTCTGTTTCTGTGTAGACTTCATACGGGTATGCTATATTAAAAGGCGCATATCCGAAGGACTGTTTGAGTTTGAAAATACCTGCGGGTGCTTTTCCGTCACCTTCTTTTTTAATGAACTGTGCATCTTTTGGTACTTCATGTAGCCCTATTCCCCATCCTAAACCATTTCTGCCCAGTTTAATAGGTATCTTATTACCTACTTTTTGCCAAATTGTGTCATGCAGTTCATAACGTTGCAGACTGCCTGTAGGTGTAGACCAATTTTTTGTTGTTACGACCAAAAGTTGTTTTGTTTGAGCCTGTAGAGTGATCAGTGTGACACATAGTACAAGTACAATCTTCATGTGGTATAATCCTTCTATGGAATATGGAATATTATCAATAGCAATCCCGTTGCTGACAATCATTTTAGCTATTATAACCAAAGATGTGATCGTTTCACTCATGGGCGGTATATTTGCAGGTTTCTTAGTACTGAATGCATATAACCCAATAGATGCATTCATTGCTCTTTTTGAGGGTGTTATTGCACTTTTCTCAGAGGGATGGATCACAAAAACACTTCTCTTTATTGTTATGGTTGGTTCGATTATCAGATTACTCACCTTGAGTGGAGCGGTTGATAGTTTCGTAGTCTACCTGAGCCAAAAATCCAAGAAAATTGACTCACCGACAGGAGCGATGTTGCTTGCTTATATTATCGGAGTCGTTATCTTTATAGAGTCATCTATCACTGCACTTGTTGCAGGAACTGTGGCTAAACCTCTGTGTGACAAGAACGGTGTCAGCAGAGAAAAACTTGCCTACATTTGTGACTCTACTTCTGCACCGATCTGTTCTCTCATTCCACTCAATGCATGGGGCGCCTTGCTGTTAGGTCTCATTGTGACGGCCATTGACTCTCAAGTGATATCAGGGGATGGTATTTCTTTACTGATCTCTTCTATTCCCTATAATTTTTATTCGCTCTTTACTTTGGTCATTGTTTTGGCTGTTATATTTTTAAATATTAATATTGGTCCGATCAAGTATGCGCTCCCTGTACCTTATAGTGTACAACATGATGAAAGCAAGATTGATGCTACACCCTATAAGATGCTTTTACCTATTTTAGTGATGGTGTTTATGGTTCCAGTTGGACTTTATCTCACAGGGGAAGGTGACATTTTTAAAGGTTCTGGTTCCACTTCTGTCTACTATGCGGTGATAGTCACTTTACTCTTTATATACCTCTATTATGTACCGACTAATACACTCACTCATAAGAACTATTTCATAGGACTGTATGAAGGTATAGGGGACATGATACCAGTAGGATTGATCATGGTCTTTGCTCTGCTTATAGGTAACGTGATAGGTGATCTTGGCACTGCAAAATATTTAGCACATTTGCTTACGGGGAACATTTCACCTGTACTTATACCGCTTCTTATCTTTTTAGTGGCTAGCATCACAGCATTTTCTACTGGAACCAGCTGGGGCACATTTTCCATTATGATGCCTATTGCTTTAGCTTTGGGTGCGACGATGGATCTGCATATTCCATTGGTCATAGCTGCTGTCATCTCCGGAGGTATATTTGGTGACCACTCCTCACCTATCTCTGACACGACTATTATTTCATCCATGGCGGCAGGGTGTGACCATGTAGAACATGTAAGAACACAACTGCCTTATGCACTCTTAGGTGGTGTATTGGCATCAGGTGCATTTTTAACGGCGGGTTGGTTCACAGTATGAATCTATTAAAATTTTTCTTTGGTATCATACTGGCTCAGGCCGCCACTTATGTGTTGATTTTGTTATCTCCTGTAGAATTCAATATGACAGGAGTTTTACGTTTAGCCATTCCCTTACTGATCATTGCCCTTATACTTGCTTTTTGGTTCAGCTCTATAGCTGGGCATCATAGTAAAGATGCCATCGGTAAAGTGAAAGATGACTTTGCAAATGAACGGGATAAGCTTCGGGTCAATGCACAGCGAGCTAAGGAACGTGTCATAAAAGAAGCCCACAAGAACATCGCAAAAGAAACCAAAAAAGCCCACGCAAAGGCAAATTTCAAAGTGGGTGCTGCTTTTGCAGCTGCTTTGGGTGTTGGAGCATTGTTTATTTTTGCGCAAATGGTAACAGCCGGTCTCTTGGCTATCACAGCAACCGGTGGCGTGATGGGTGGATATTATTGGAGAGGAAGACGGTTGGAGAATGAAAGACTAAGAGAGATTGAAAGCAGAAAGAATATGGATGTCATAGAGACAAAGTCATCACAGATTACATTATTGAAAAAAGGCAAATCATGAGCCATATACAAGGAAGCATTAGATGAAACTTCTCGTCTCAGCCCTAGAACCCTCGTCAAACCTGCATTTAAAAGAGGTTCTCAAGCATACACATGATGTTGAACTACTAGGTATCTTCGACAAAAGTATCAAAGAAGGCACAGCGCTTTATGACATCAGTGAAATGGCCATCATGGGTGTAGTAGATGCCATTAAAAAGTTACGCTGGTTCTTTAAAGTGGCAGATGAGATGGTCGAACTTGCTAAAGAGGCAGATAAGGTACTTTTAATGGACTCTTCAGGCTTTAACCTGCCATTAGCTAAAAAACTAAAAGAGAGGTATCCAGATAAAGAGATCATTTACTATATTCTTCCTCAAGTATGGGCCAGCCGTTCCAAACGTGTAAAGAAGTTGGAACAGTATTGTGATAAACTGCTTGGTATACTCCCTTTTGAGATAGAGTATTACAATTCTGATAAAGCACAGTATGTCGGACATCCGCTACTTGATGAAATAGATGTACAAAGAAGCGAAGAAGAGACCAGAGGGTGCATCGCATTCATGCCAGGAAGCCGTAAAAGTGAGATAAGCCGTCTTATGCCTATTTTCCTGGAACTTCGTAGAAAATTCCCGGAGATTCACCCTCTGCTTGTCATTCCCCCTTCTTTTTCAAGAAACAAGATAGCCAAACTCTACAAAGGCAATCGTGAGTTTGAAATTGTACGTGACACACATGAAGCCCTTAGACGTGCAGAGTTTGCCTTCATATGTTCAGGGACTGCCACACTCGAAGCAGCACTAATAGGTACACCTTTTACACTGGCCTACATCGCAAAGAAAGTCGACTTTTTTATAGGGACAAAACTTCTGGGCATCACACAGGTTGGTTTAGCCAACATCATACTTACCCATTATAATAATACGACCTTGCATAACGAGATACTACAAGAAGAAGTCACAGTTGACAACTTGTTAAAAGAGTACTACAATACCGACCGTAAAATCTTTGGACAAAAAGCTGAAGAGTTAAAAACATATCTTTCTCACGGTAGTTCTGAGAATGTTGCAAAAATCATAATGGAGTCATCATGCTAGTACATATTTGCTGTTCAGTCGACAGTCACTACTTTTTGCAAAAACTCCAAACAGAGTATCCGGAAGAAAAGCTTACAGGATTTTTTTATGATCCCAATATTCATCCCTACTCTGAGTACTACTTACGTCTTTTAGATGTAAAGCGCAGCTGTAAAATGCTTGGCATTGATCTCATAGAGGGAGAGTATGATGTTGAGAACTGGCTTGAGGCCGTACGTGGCTTGGAACATGAACCTGAAAAAGGCTCACGTTGCAGTGTCTGTTTTGATAGACGCTTTGAGGTCTCGGCCAAAAAAGCCAGTGAAATAGGTGAAACAAGCTTTACCTCTACACTGCTCACCAGCCCTAAAAAATCACTCAAACAACTACAAGCTGCCGGTGATGCATTGGCCCAGCGAGAAGGCATAGCTTTTGTCGCTCCAGACTATAGAAAAGCTTCAGGGACCCAAGAGCAAAACATTTTAGCCAAAGAAGATGCACTTTACCGTCAAGACTACTGTGGATGTATGTTCGGTCTCAATATTCAACGTGATCAGCAAGACAAACTGGCAGATGAACTTTTTGTACCCATTTCGGGGCAAATACAACCAGAGTCCATAGAAGAGCGCATTGAAATGTATGAGAAGCGTTGGGAAATGGAAGAAGCAAATATCCCTCACAAAATCATCAAACAACGATTTTTAAACTGGCGTATCACTATGGGCTTGCTACGTGTACGCAAAGAAGTCGTTCCAGCACACTTTCTACCCTACTCAACACTCAAAGGCGAGTACACAAGAGGAAAGATAGAATACAATATCGGTGAGGTGTATCACATGAACCGTGATGAGGTACGTTTCATCACACTCAAACACTACAATGACCTTGCAGATACTGACTATCATACTGTCACTGAACTCATCTACTCTCCTCCAACATTCAGTAAAGAACTGGAACTGCGTACTAAACTGGGTGTAACACCCTATGATATCTCTATTATCATGGTCGTTGAAGAGATACCAAGCAATAAGATAGAAATCATTTGTCAAAGCAAAACCTACAGTGACGTTAAAGAAGTATTAATAGAATTATAAACCGCTTTTTACCAACTTTTCGATAAAATAATCCAATTTTAAAATAAAGGTTTATACATGCTTTATAACGTCGTAGACATTCAAAATATATTGCCACATAGATACCCATTCTTACTAGTAGACAGAGTTACTGAACTTACTCCGGGTGAATATATCGAAGGTCTTAAAAATATTTCTATATCTGAACCTGTATTTCAAGGACATTTTCCTGGTCATCCTATCTACCCTGGTGTTATGATCATAGAAGGTATGGCTCAGGCTGGTGGTGTCTTGGCGTTTAAAAGTATGGATCTGGCTAGTCAGGAAGAGATAGAGAATAAAGTGGTATACTTTATGAGTATCGACAATGCAAAATTTCGTGCACCTGTCACACCGGGTGATCAACTAGTCTACAAGATTAATGTGATCAAGAATAAAGGTGCAGTATGGCAGCTTGATGCAAAAGCATATGTAGATGATAAAGTTGTTGCGCAAGCTGAGCTAAAAGCAATGATAGTAGATAAATAGGTATTTTGATGTCTTTAATACACACTTCAGCAGTCATAGAAGATGGGGCCATCTTAGGTGAAAACGTATCTATAGGTCCTTTTGCATACATTGGTCCGAATGTAAAGATAGGTGACAATACCACAGTGGCTGCACACGCTGTTATTGAAGGCCATACTACCATAGGTAAAAATAACCGTATTTTTTCACATTCTGCTGTGGGTACGATACCACAAGATTTGAAATTTGCCGGTGAACATGTAGAACTCATCATAGGTGATAACAATACCATCAGAGAGTTTACCCTGCTCAACCCCGGAACCAAAGGTGGAGGCTCTGTAACCAAGATAGGTAACGGTAACCTGCTTATGGGATATGTACATTTGGGGCATGATGTGATTATTGGAGATAACTGTATCCTTGCAAATGGCGCAACACTTGCAGGTCACGTTGAATTAGGTAATCATGTTGTGATTGGTGGACTTACACCTGTGCATCAGTTTGTACATATCGGTGACTACGCGATGATAGGGGGAGCAAGTGCTTTATCGCAGGATATTCCTCCTTTCTGTCTGGCTGAAGGTAACCGTGCAAGCTTGAGAGGGCTCAACCTTACTGGCTTACGTAGAGCCATGGAACGGGAAGATATAAATGCTCTAAAAGCAGCCTATAGAGACCTTTTTGAAGAGGGTAAACCACTGCAAGAAGTAGCACAAAGACTTTTGGAAAGTACAAACTCTGAAAGAGTCAAACAACTTTGTGAATTTATTAAGACCTCTAAAAGAGGTATTCCGTTTACACGAACAAAAACGAATGAGGATAAATAATGACAAGAAAAACATGTAGCTTTTGTGAAGCCCAAGAGAGTGAAGAAAATCCACTCATCGCTGGTGAAAGTGCCTATATTTGTTCAAACTGTGTAGTTTCTGCATATAAAATTCTCTTTGGAGAAGAAGAACAGGAAGAAGCGCAAGCAGACTTAGGAACTCAGGCTCTCTATACACCAAAAGAGTTAAATACACTACTTGATGATTATGTCATTGGTCAAGAGAAAGCGAAAAAAACACTCTCAGTTGCTGTGTATAATCACTATAAACGTATTTTTAAAGACAATGTTGAAGATGATACTCAGATCGCTAAATCAAATGTACTTCTCATAGGACCGACCGGTTCAGGAAAAACACTTTTGGCACAAACGATCGCCAGATTTTTAAATGTTCCTATTGCTATAGCAGATGCAACTAACCTTACAGAAGCAGGTTACGTAGGTGAAGATGTTGAAAATATTCTTACGAAACTTCTCATGGCTGCTGATGGTGACCCAAAACGTGCTGAACAAGGGATTGTATTCATTGATGAGGTAGATAAGATTGCCAGAATGGGTGAAAACCGTTCTATCACGCGTGATGTTTCAGGAGAAGGCGTACAACAAGCCCTCCTTAAACTCATCGAAGGTTCAGTAGTGAATATCCCGCCAAAAGGTGGACGTAAACACCCTAACCAAGACTTTATACAGATAGACACATCCAATATACTCTTTATCTGTGGAGGTGCATTTGATGGACTCAATGACATTCTTAAAAGAAGACTTGGAGCGAATATACTTGGTTTTGGTCAGGAAAAACGTTCTAAGAAGGATGAAGAAAATCTTCTCCCTATGGTAGAGGCAGATGATCTTGTCACTTATGGGATCATTCCTGAACTTATAGGCCGTCTACATGTACTTGCTACACTAGGTGAGATCAGTAAAGAAGACATGGTTCGTATCTTGGTAGAACCTAAAAACTCTCTTGTCAAACAATATCAAAAGCTCTTTGAAATAGATGATGTAAAACTTAGCTTTGAAGAAGATGCACTTGCACGTATTGCCCAAAAAGCCTTAGAGAGAAAAACAGGAGCAAGAGGATTGCGTTCTATACTTGAAGAGATACTTCTAGATATCATGTATGAGTTGCCTGAGCTTAGCGGATATGAAGTAGTGATTACTGATGAAGTCGTTGAATCAGGCGCAAAACCTTTGTACATAAAAGACAAAAAAACAGCATAAAAGCAGCATTAAAAAGGATATATGAATGTTTAAAAGATTATTAGGAATGTTCTCAAACGATTTAGCGATCGACTTGGGAACAGCAAACACACTTGTACTTGTAAAAGGACAAGGTATCAGTATTAACGAACCTTCAGTTGTTGCTATCCAATATGACAAACATGGTAGAGAGCGTATTCTTGCTGTTGGGCAAGAAGCAAAAGATATGGTAGGTAAAACACCAGGAAATATTAAAGCTATTCGTCCTATGAAAGATGGTGTTATCGCTGATTTCGAAGTGACTGAAATGATGATCCGTTATTTCATTGAAAAAGCACATAAACGAAAAGGGTTCTTCTCTCCACGTATTATTATCTGTGTACCTTATGGCCTTACTCAGGTTGAAAGACGTGCCGTAAAGGATTCTGCAGAAAATGCAGGTGCAAGATATGTTTACTTGATAGAAGAACCTATGGCAGCTGCTATTGGTGCAGGTATACCGGTAAAAGATCCAAATGGTAACCTGGTAGTAGATATCGGTGGTGGTACAACTGAAATTGGTGTAACTTCACTTGGTGGTCTTGTAATCTCTAAGTCTATTCGTGTAGCCGGGGATAATCTGGATCAAGCCATTATTGACTATATTAAAAAGAACTTTAACCTTCTCATTGGTGAGCGTGTGGCTGAAGAACTTAAGATCAAGATAGGAACGGCTATACCACTATCAGAAGAGCTGAAGACTACTGTACGTGGTAGAGATCAAGTTGAAGGAAGTCTTGCTTCGATAGAGATCACCTCTGAACATATTAGAGCAGCGATGAAAGATTCTCTAGAAGAGATCGCAGAAGCTCTGAAAGATGTTCTTGAACAAACACCACCAGAACTTGCAGGTGATATCGTAGAAAACGGTATTGTACTTACTGGAGGTGGTGCACTTATCAGAGGTTTAGACAAATATCTTTCAGATATTGTAAAACTTCCTGTATATATAGCTGAAGACCCTCTTCTTGCAGTTGCCAAAGGTACAGGTATTGCATTGGACGAAATAGATATCCTTCAACAAATGGCATATGAAGACTAGACTTGTCATCATAGCCATACTGTTACTCATACTAACAGTACTACTGTCACGAAATGATGAACGTATCTCAGATACATTTCTCAATATCATTAACCCTATCAAACAAAAATATAAAAATTTCACACAGAATTTAGAAGATAAAAGCCAAAGCTATATTTTTCAAAAAGAGTCTATCGAGAAACTGAGTAAAGAAAACCGTATTTTACGTAAACGCCTTCTCGAACAGATCCACTATATAGAACAAGTGAAAGATATTTATGAAGTACTCCCAACATTAAGCCACGTACCTGTAAAAAATATCTCCATTACGGATACTATATCCTACGTAAAACTTAACAGTTTTTCTCAGATCATCTTGACTAAACCTAAGAGCCTGAAAGAAGATAAACTCTATGGTCTTATACAAGGAAGTGTAGTTGCAGGTACTGCAAGAGTCCACAACAATCAACTCTATGGCTATCTCACATCAGATAAAAAATGCCGTTTTTCTGTTTTCATCGGTAAAACTAAAGCACCGGGTATTGCTTTGGGTCTAAAAGAAAATGAAATGATCGTCAAGTTTATACCAAAATGGCATAAAATCAAAGAGGGTGACGCAGTCCTTACGTCAGGTTTAGATGGTATATTTTTTGCAGATATACCTGTAGGTATTGTGACAAAAGTAGAAGTACAGAGTTCTTATACTGTTGCACATATTAAAACCTACAGTGATATTTTCCATCCTAAAACATTTTTTCTGATCAATGATGCTAGAGCCACCCTTGCAGAAAATTTTGACTCGAACCGTACCCACTTAGCAACAAGATACAGTACCCCAGATATCAATGTTGAGCAGAATCGTTCGATTGAACCGCTCAAAGATGCCAACATAAGCACACCAGTTGTATCAAGTATTCCAAGACGTATCGATCAGACACAAGAAGATATTATTGAGCCATTAGAACTTTCAGAAATTGTAGACCCCCCTAGAAAAGTCAATAAGAAGATGCCTAAACCTGAGTCAAGCAGTTTAGACCTCTTTTAAAAGCGTATTTTGCCCTTTTTTAAGGGCTTTTTCTATCTAAATCATGTATAATAACCAACTAAAAATTAAGGGTATTTCTCCATGCCAAAACGCAATGACATCAAAACTATTTTACTTATTGGTTCTGGACCTATCGTTATCGGTCAAGCTTGTGAATTTGACTATTCTGGAACTCAAGCAGCTAAAACACTTAAAGAGTTAGGCTATAGAGTAGTCCTTATCAACTCTAACCCTGCTACGATCATGACAGACCCTGAGTTTGCAGATCGTACATATATTGAACCTATTACTCCTGAAGTAATTGATAGAATTATCAAAAAAGAAAACGTTGATGCAATATTACCCACAATGGGTGGACAAACTGCACTTAACGTTGCTATGGATATGTATGAAGCTGGTATGCTTAAAGATGTTATATTCCTTGGAGCTCACCCAGATGCAATTAAAAAAGGTGAAGATAGACAACTTTTTAATGAAGCTATGACAAAAATTGGTATGGATCTACCTAAAAGTGCCAATGCCTATAGTGTTGATGAAGCAATAAAAGTAGCAAAAGAAATTGGTTTCCCCGTAATCAGTAGAGCTTCATTTACTCTTGCAGGTGGCGGTTCAGGTGTAGCATACAATATGGAAGAGTTTAAAAAACTGGCTGAAGAAGGTATCGATGCAAGTCCAATTAATGAGATTGAGATCATGGAATCTATGCTTGGATGGAAAGAATATGAAATGGAAGTTATCAGAGACAATAAAGATAACTGTATTATCGTATGTTCTATTGAAAACTTTGATCCTATGGGTGTACATACAGGAGACTCTGTCACTATTGCCCCTGCTCTGACACTTACTGACAAAGAGTTCCAAAATATGCGAGATGCCTCTTTCAAGATCTTACGCGAAGTAGGAGTAGATACGGGTGGATCCAATGTACAATTCTCTATCGATCCAGATACAGGACGTATGATCGTTATTGAGATGAACCCAAGAGTC
>JBFEKK010000002.1:0-15270 GCA_041552675.1 Sulfurovum sp. | reverse complement strand
GAACGGTGGTGTTGGTATCTCCACTTTCTCAGGCATTTTGATCTCTTCAAAAGGAGGTATAATGACCTCTTTTGTCACCTTCTCTTCACGTTCAACCATATCTCCGGCTAGACGCGTATCCAACCCTACAGCGTTATCTTCGTTAAACTTCTCTATACGACTCATAGCGATAACCCCGTCAAATGCATCACGACAGTAGAATATAGGCCCTTTATAAATAGGTCTACAGAAATCATCTACAAAAGAACGTGTGAGTGCTGCGCCTCCTAAAAGTACAGGTATCTCCATACCCATCTCGGCCATAGTTTCAAGATTCTCTTTCATAACCGCTGTGGACTTCACCAAAAGACCACTCATTCCTATAGCTTGTACTGTGTGTTCTTTATGTACATCCAGATAAGTGTCCAGCTCTGTTTTGATCCCTACATTGACCACTTTAAATCCATTGTTTGAAAGGATAATGTCTACAAGGTTTTTACCCACATCATGTACATCACCTTTTACAGTACCTATGACCAGTGTGGTATCTGTCTCTTTTTCTTGTTTAGTAAGGTAAGGATTTAAATAATCCACTGTGGTTTTCATCGTCTCAGCTGACTGAAGTACAAATGGAAGCTGCATTTGTCCTGAACCAAAGAGTTCTCCCACCACTTTCATCGCGTCAATAAGTATTTCATTCACTATCACATCTGGGTGTATCTCATGACGAGCCTCTTCTACAAGTGGCAGCATCCGTTCTTTGTCACCATCCATAAGAAGTTTTTTGATCTTCTCTTCATTACTCATAGCTTCATAGGCTTCATCTGCACCTTCATCTTCTACCACAGCATCTGCAAAATGGTCAATGAATTTAAAAAGTGATTTCTCATCTGGTGTAAAGAGTAACTCTTCACAAATAGCAATATCCTCTTCTGTCATTTTTGCAAGTGGGATAATGTGCTTGACATTGATAATCACAGAGGTCATACCTGCCTGCACACAGTGATGCAAAAAAACTGAATTCAAGTAGAACCTTGCATGCTTTTCTAAACCAAATGAAATGTTTGAAAGTCCAAGTGTGGAACCTACCTCAGGGTAGATCTCATGTATCTCTTTGATGGCTTCATAAGCATTCTTTCCCGCTAACCTATCTTCTTCTTCACCAGTACCCACAGTAAAGGCCAACATATCAAACATAATGTTTTGAGGTTTCAGTCCATATTTGTTCACTGCAAGTTCGTACATGCGCTTTGCAACTGCAACTTTCTTCTCTTTGCTCCTTGCCATCCCCTCTTCATCTATCACAAGACAGACAAGCACAGCCCCATACTTTTTGGCTAACTTACAATAGGTTGCAAAGTTCTCTTCACCATCTTCCAAGTTTGTAGAGTTGATGATAGGCTTTCCACCGATACACTTAAGCCCCTCTTCTATGGTATTGGGTCGTGTTGCATCTGGCATCAGAGGAAGCGGTATCTTTTGGTTATAGAGCTCC
Source organism: Sulfurovum sp. (assembly GCA_041552675.1). Lineage (GTDB taxonomy): Bacteria > Campylobacterota > Campylobacteria > Campylobacterales > Sulfurovaceae > Sulfurovum. Next base: position 13,796 of record JBFEKK010000002.1, on the reverse strand, counting down.
ATGACCGCTCGCATATCCTTAGCCCCGTCACGCCCTGCAAACTCCACATTGACATCAAGCATATGCGCCCCATCACGCACCTGTGCCTGACCTACAGTCAGTGTTCCTTCATAGTCACTAGCTAAGATAAGCTCTCTAAATGCTTTAGAACCTGTAGCATTACTTCGTTCACCTATGAGTAGTGGTGCTGGCTCTTGAAAAAGTTCTATCGTATTAAAAAGTGAGGCTACAGAAGGTTCGATTCTACCGGTAGGTTTCTTGGGTACTAAAGCTCCCACTGCTTTTTTAAGTGCTTGAATATGCTGAGGCGTTGTACCACAACATCCACCAAGAAAACTCACGCCATCATACCCTGTAAATTCTAGTTGCTTCTCAGTAAATTCATCCGGTCCCATAGGATAGTAGGTATACCCTCCACGGTTTTGAGGCAGTCCCGCATTCGCATGTACTGAGATAGGTATAGCACAAAGTTCAGAAAGTGTTTTAAGATGCTTTTTAACCTGATCTGGACCTGTACCACAGTTAAATCCTAAAGAGAGAATATCAAAGGGTTCAAGTATCGTCACGATCGTCGTAGCATCGGTACCTATAAGCATAGACCCACTAAGCTCTATCGTTACGGATACCATGATAGGAAGTTGAACATTTCTCTCTTCATTTGCATCCTGACAGGCATGCAAAGCAGCTTTTATCTGCAGAGGATCCTGACATGTTTCTAAAAGAAAAACATCACATCCTCCGTCTATAAGCCCTAAGGCACACAGTTTATATCCCTCATACATTTCGTCATAGTGAATGTGCCCTAGAGAGGGAAGCTTTGTCCCTGGCCCTATTGAACCCAAGACAAACTTTGGTGACTCTTGCGTGCCATATTCATTACAGACCTCTTTGACTAGCTGAGCACCTTTTTTAGAAAGTTCATAGGCACGTTCACCCATCTGATACTCATCCAGTACCCATGGCATAGTACCAAATGTGTTCGTCTTAAGTAAGTCAGCACCCGCCATAGCATAACGCTTGTGAATTCGTCCTATAAGCTCTGGTGCTGTATGGTTAAGCAGTTCATTACAACCCTCCTGATCCACACCTTTGTCATCTATCCATGCTTCATCCGGAACTTTAAGGTCTTGTATCTGTGTACCCATTGCACCATCGATGACGAGTATACGCTCTTGTAAAAGTGATTTGATTGTTTCTGTAATAGACAAAAAACGCCCCTTTTTCATAATTCTGTAATTGTAGCAAAGTATGAAGAAAATATGATTAAATCTTAGTCATAAAGTATTGTATTATGTCCATATAAGCTATAGATAGATATTATATAATTTATAATATCTAAAGGCTAAACTCATTGTGAAGTGAGGACAGAAAGTTATGGGTCTCAATGTAGATTGCCAAACTGCCAAATGTGTTTGATCTAAATTTGTACTTCATTTTGTCCTATAAAACTTTTAATGCAACGTATCTATTATCCATGGAGAAAAAATGGGAAAAACAATTAAAAACATTATTACCGGTAAAGAAATCACAAAACCAGACCCTGTAGATATAGAAGTGCCATTTGATGGTGGTGTGATGATTACGGAAACAGACCCGGCAGGTATCATCACCTATGCCAATCGTAAATTTCGTGAACTTACCGGTTATACAAAAGAAGAACTCATCGGATCACCACACAGTATAAACAGACATCCGGATATGCCAAAAGAAGCGTTCAAAGGGTTATGGGAAACAATAAAAGATGGAAACTATTGGGAGGGTTTTGTCAGAAATATGACAAGTGAAGGTAAATATTATGATGTTGTTGTATGGATAAAACCTAAATTAGATGATGATGGCAATATCATCGGATATATTGCAGGAAGAAAGATTCCTGATAAAGACCTCATGCAAAGAGCCTTCGACAAATACAAGGTCATGAAGAATGATGAAATGTAGTTAATGGGTTGACCCCATTAACCAGCAAATACATAAAATACTATAAAGCTTTTTTTGCTTCTTGCAATGCTTTGATCACTGCATCAATATTTGCCTTAGGAATATGTACTTTCCAATCTGGTTCTTCAGCACCTGCTTGCAGTGAAATACCAATACTTGCTACACTTTCACTCTTTGGGCCATAAGGTTCTGCTACTGTCGTAACCGTGATCTTCCCATCTTTTGTACCACTTAAAGTCATTTCATCTATTTTTGTTATTGTTCCACTCATGTATGCTCCTTCAAATTTTTAATATCAATAATTATATCACAATTACTTAACTATTTTTTACCTTTTACCAAACCCATCATTTTAGCTTGCAAACGCAACCACATTTTATGATCAATAGCAGGAAAGCCTGCATAGGTTTTACCACCTTCAAGAGATTTGGTAACACCACCTTTTCCTGCGATGGTTGCGAAGGCACCCACTTCCAAATGTCCTGCAGTGGCACTTTGTCCACCCATGACTACATTTCTACCTAAAGTCGTAGAACCTGCAAGACCCACTTGAGCAGCACAAAGGCTATGCTCACCGACATCACAGTTATGTGCGATTTGTATAAGGTTATCCAGTTTGGTACCTTTACGTATATATGTTGTACCAAATACAGCTCTGTCTATGGCACAGTTTGCCCCAATCTCTACATCATCTTCTACAACGACATTCCCATTCTGATAAATCTTAACATGTTCACCAAGCTTTGTATGTGCAAAACCGTACCCATCACAACCGATCACTGTACCGCTATGAATAATACATTCAGAACCAATTTTTGTATGATGATATAGGGTCACATTTGGATGGATAAGTGTGCCTGAACCAATAGTCACATTATCGCCTATATAGCAGCCTGCCAAGAGTGTGACATTGTCACCTAGTTTGACATTTTTACCAAAAGAGACGCTCTTATCTATATCACATGCTTCACCTACAGTAGGCTGTGATGCCTCACTCCCAAGTTTATGTGCAAAGAACTTAGAAGCCAGTGCCAATTTGAGATACGCTTCATCTGTAATAAGTGCAATCGTTCCAGAAGGTAGTAGTTCTGCATGCTTTTCATCGATCAGTACCGCAGCAGCTTTGGTATCTGCCAATTGCGAAGCATATTTACTGTCAGTAAAAAAACTAAGTTGTGTGGAAGTGGCTTCACTTAATGTGTGTATCCCTTCTATCATGATATCTTCGCCTTGAAAGTCTAAGCCAATATGTTCTGTTATTTTTGAGAGTGGGTAAGTCATAAAGTGGTCCTTTTAACTTAAAGTAGATGTCACTCTCCCAGAAGGAGAGCGATAGAGGTAAAATAATTTTTATCTTTCTATGGCAACAACACCGCCACGTACTATCTCATAAGGATTGTAGCGCTGTGCTGCTTCTATAAAATGCTGAATGCGTATAGGTTCGTCTGCAACCATGGCAATGATCATCTCTTTACCCACATTTGCAATACCACCATTATAAGCTGCGCACAATGCTCCGATATCACTTAAGTGTTCTGTAATAGGAAACTTCACTAATACCATCTCTTTTTCAACCATCTCTTCATGCTCGATGACCTTATAAACAGGGATTAGTTTATGCAGTTGCTTAGTAATTTGTTCCATTACTTTAGGAGAACCATTCGTTTCAATCGTAATATGTGACATATCACTGTCTGGTATAGGTGCCACAGTGAGTGATGCGATGTTATAGCCACGTGCTGCAAAAAGTGATGTTACACGTGCAAGAACAGAACTTTCATTCAATACGATAACAGAAATAACACGTCTTTCATTCATAGAATTTGCCATTATTTCTCTCCTTTTTGTGGTAACATCATATTAAAGAGTGCACCACCCGATGGTACCATAGGAAGTACATCTTCAAAACGGTTCACGGCAACATTCATAAAACATACCTTATCTTGTTCTATAGCATCTTTTATCGCTGCATCAAATTCTTCTTTAGTGGTAACATCATACCCTATACCACCACATGCTTCAGCCAAGGCTTTCCAATTTGGTTGGAATGTCAAATCTGTCTCAGAGTAGCGTTTCTCATAGAAGAATGTTTGCCACTGTCTAACCATTCCTAAGAAGTGGTTATTAAGTATGAGGTTGATAACTGGTATTTTATACTCTGCTGCAGTTACAAGTTCTTGCATATTCATCAAGATTGAACCATCACCTGTAACATTGATAACTGTTTTATCAGGGAAGGCTCTTTTAGCACCAAGTGCTGCAGGAAAACCAAAGCCCATTGTTCCCAAACCACCTGAATTGATCCATTGACGTGGTCTGTCAAACGGGTAATGCTGTGCTGCCCACATTTGGTGTTGTCCAACATCTGAAGTAATGATGGCATTTTCACCTACAAGTTCACCGATACGTTCTATGGCCCATTGTGGTTTGATGACATCGTCAGAATCAACATAGGATTGAGGGTGAAGTTCATCATAACGCTTCAGTATCTCTCTCCATGCCTGGAATCTGTCTGTATCGATACCATCAAGAAGCGGTAACATCGCTTCAAGTACCTCACTTACATCACCTACGATAGGATAGTCAACATCAACCAATTTACCAATATTCGCTGCATCAATGTCTACATGAATAATATCCGCGTATTTTGCAAATTCAGAAAGCTTACCTGTAACCCTGTCATCAAATCTTGCACCAAGAGAGATAACCAGGTCTGTCTCTGACATTGCCATATTGGATGCATAGTTTCCATGCATTCCCAACATACCAAGAAGCAATGGATTCTTTGCACCCAATACACCTCTTGCCATTAATGTTTCAACTGCTGGTATCTGTGTTTTTAATGCTAATTCACGTACAAGATCACTTGCATTTGAAAGTACAACACCACCACCGATATAAAGCAAAGGTTTCTTTGCTTTTTTCATCGCTTCAACGGCTTTTTCTATCTGTCTTTTATTTCCTTTGTATGTAGGTTTATACGTAGGAATATCTACAGAATCAGGATAGACAAACTCACCAATGTCTACCGTGATATCTTTAGGAATGTCGATAAGTACCGGTCCTGGTCTTCCAGAGCGCGCGATATAAAATGCTTCTTTCAATAAACGAGGAAGTTCTTCTAGCGAACGTACCAAAAAGTTATGTTTTGTACATGGTCTGGATATACCTACAGCATCTATCTCTTGAAATCCATCTGTACCGATAAGCGCCAAAGGTACCTGTCCAGAGATAACGACCATAGGAATTGAATCCATATAGGCTGTAGCCAGTCCAGTGACCGCGTTTGTAAATCCTGGTCCACTTGTAACCATCGCAACACCTACTTCACCCGTAGCTCTTGCATAACCATCTGCTGCGTGAACAGCTGCCTGTTCGTGGCGGTTCAAGATATGCTCAAACCCCTCTTGTTTGTAAATTTCATCATAAACGTGCATGATAGCCCCGCCAGGGTAACCAAATACGGTCTTAACACCCTCAGCGATAATCGCTTCACACACCATTTGTGCACCACTCATCTGCATGGTTTACACTCCATTTAAATATATTTTTTTTGATTATATCTAAAAAAGATTAGAGTTTAATGGGTATCATTCCAGCAAGCTTCTATCGCAACACCCTCACGTAAGCCATCATCTATCACAAGACAACTTTCAAATCCCAACAATGTAAATAGTTGTTTATAGATAAGTATCCCTGCAGCAATGAGATCAGAACGTCCCGTACCTACAGCGATTTCTCTCTCTTCAAATGGCATGGAGAGTAATTTTTTTAAGTAAAAGTCTAACTCACCTATTTCAAGAGATATACCGTTTATCTTTGATGCATCGTAGGTCTCGTAGTTTTGTCCGAGTTTCATGGCTGCTACGGTAGTAGGTGTCCCGGCTGTGGCCACGAACGCATTTACTTTACCTTTGCTATGATATAGATTGTTACAAAATTTTTGCATCTCAGCCATCTCTTTGTGAAGTACTTTTTCTATGTTCTCCAGTGTTTCATGGGTTTGTGCAATGGTCACTATCCCTAAGGGAAAACTTTTAGAAACTGTTTCATTTTCATAATGAAAAATTAGCTCAGTAGAACCTCCACCTATGTCAATAAGTACAAAACTGTCCGAAGCATGTTGCAGTGTTAAAAGTCTATGCTTTACCGCGAGTAAAGTGAGTCTTGCTTCTTCTTCACCAGAGATGATCTGAAAATGCACCCCTGTCTCTTTTTTGATTTGAGAAAGGACTTCATCTGAGTTCACTGCTCTGCGTACAGCTTCAGTTGTCACAGCCCTAACGAAAGAAGAGGAAAAATCTATCTGCTCTTGTGCTTCTTGTATCGCTGAGATCACCCTCTTTATAGCGTCGTTATTGATAATACCATACTGCGCTAAACCATCTGCAGTCTTAACGATTTTTTCATACTCTGCTATCTGTGTACCTGTAGTGCAGTCATACTCCAATACACGTAAGGTATTTGAACCTAAGTCAATGGCTATCATTAATGCTCTTCTTTAAAAGAAAATCCACCCTCTTTGAGTTGCTCTCTTATCTGTGCTTGATGTTCTACACCCTTGGTCTCCAAAGACACAGAGACATGCGCATCACCAAACTCCAGATCTATAGAAGTTCTGTCATACCCTATCTGTACGATATTTGCACCTATTCTGGTCAGTATCTCGGTAAATGACTGTAGGGCACCTGGTTTGTCTACGAGCGTAAGAAGAAGTTTCATCTTACGTGCAGATTTCATAAGCCCCTTTTCAATGATAAGAGAAAGCATCGTCACATCTATGTTTCCTCCACTAAGAACTACAGCTACTTTTGAACCTTTAGGTAAGTCTATCTTTCCATGTAAAAGTGCAGCAACACCTACGGCACCTGCTCCCTCTACTAATACTTTTTGTTTTTCTAACAAAAAGAGTATGGCAGCAGCGATCTCATCTTCACCCACTGTCTCAAAAACATCTACGTTGTCTAAAATGTACCCTAAAGTGATCGGTGAAGTATCTCTTACGGCAATACCATCAGCGATAGTCCTTACAGAAGTCGTATCTATAGGTGTCTTTGCATCGTAAGAGTATTTCATTGCAGGTGCTCCAGCTGCAGAGATACCTATGATCTTGCACTCAGGATTCAGTGCTTTACTCGCTACAGACATACCCGAGATAAGTCCTCCTCCACCAACGCATACAACCATAGCATCAAGATCTTTCATCTCCTCAATTATCTCAAGTGCAACTGTGCCTTGACCTGACATGACTTCATCATCTTCAAAAGGGTGTACAAATTTATAGTTGTTTTCTTCCCCAAATTTCAGAGCATAGGCATAGGCTTCATCATAGTTAGCTCCGTGCAGTATCACATTGGCACCAAATTCTTTCACACCCATGACTTTAGTAAGCGGTGTTGATTCTGGCATTACAATGGTTGCATCGATACCAAAGTGTTTTGCTGAAAAAGCCACACCCTGTGCATGATTACCCGCAGATGCAGTGACAACTCCACCTCTGTCACCCGCTTCTATCAGAGAAGCAATTTTATTAAAAGCCCCTCTGAGTTTAAATGCACCGGTACGTTGAAGATTTTCTTTTTTAAGGTACACTTCATAGCCACTCATCTGGCTTAAAATAGGGGCATACGAGAAGGGTGTACGATGTACAACATCCGATACTCTTTCATAGGCTTTCTCGATACTTTTTAAGTCTAACATTATCTTTCCTAGCTATTATATTGTTAGAATTATATCAGAATTAAGGATAAAGCATGGAATGCGAATTGCCACGAATCAATAGTAATAGAGAAGAGATGAAAAAATATTTTGAAGAAGCCAAAACCATAGCTGTTTTAGGGGCATCACCCGATACGACTAAAGCAAGTAATCATGTAGCTCACTACTTAAAAGATGTAGGCTACAAAATGATACCTGTCTATCCAAAAGGTGACACCATTTTAGGAGAAAAAGTCTATAGAAGTCTTGCAGAGATTGATGAACCTGTCGATATGGTAATCGTTTTTAGAAAACCTGCTGCACTCGATGCTATTGCCGATGAAGTCATAGCACGTGGTGATGTGAAAACCTACTGGACGCAACTTGAACTTATAAATAATGATGCAGCGCAAAGAGTCAAAGATGCCGGTATCAATGTCGTACAGAATTACTGTGCGATGATCGAACACAAAAATCTCTTTAAATAAACATGAAAAAAATACTTTTAATTACACTTACCTTACTTGGTACAGCTACACTACATGCAGAACTTTTTACTGATCATTTTAAAAATGGTGTCGTCAAAACACAGATCGAATATCTAAAAGGTACAAGGACAGAGACTGCAGAGGGAATCAAAGATGGACTTGAAAAAGTCTATTATAATACAGGTCAACTGGCATTTGAAGTGAATAATGTTAAAGGCTTAAGAGATGGTCCACTCAATTGGTATGATAGAGAAGGAAATCATCTTGAAGTGATCCATTATCAAAAAGGTAAGCGTCATGGTATGAATAAAATATTTTATTCTGATGGTACATTGCGTATAGAAGTCAATTATATCAATGACAATAAAGTGGGTCCAGAGAAGTATTACTTCAGTACAGGAAAACTTGCTTCTGAAGTCATTTTTAAAAATGGTCAAAAAGAAGGCTTACAAAAAGAGTACAATGAAGATGGAACACTCAACAATGATGTCATGTATAAACATGGATATAAAGAGGGTGAAAAACGATGGTATGACAAAGAGGGAAAAGTGATCAGAACGGAACTCTATAAAATGGACAGACCTATCAATGTTATGAAAAAAGCTCAGGCCAAAAAACCGGATGCAACCATTGAGGTACTTCATGGTTTAGATTTCAATCCCAACAACAGAAAAGTTGAATAGTGAAAGAGACATAAACTCGACTGTATACATTATGCCAAATGCACAGTTTACCAATAAAAATGTATCTTTGGCATATTCTTTACTGTATAGCAATAAAAAGTCAATTGAATCAGATGGATAAATACACATTTTTCCTTCTTTAAACTGACGTACTTACTACCCCATTAAAACCTCATATTTTCGCATATATTCATAAAAATTATAATAACTATTCTTACTAAAAATAATAATCATTTATTATATTAAAATATTTGTATTTTTATAGAATTTTCAAGTTATCTTAACAACATACGTGTAAAAATAAAAGGTAATCAAATTTAAAAGGAGACTAAAATGATTTCAAAAATTGTAAAAAGCACAGTAGCCTTGTCACTACTTACTACTGCTGCTTTTTCTGCTTCAGACTATGACAAAACACCACCGTTTTCGATGGATAAACTAGAAGCAGTAAAAATAAAAGGGAAAACTGCCTATCAGCCAAAAGAAGACTATAGCATGTTCGTAAACTACGAACTTGGTATGCACTGTGTTGGTTTTGATATGAGCTATTGTTGTGTAATTCCACCTTACAACTCTATCCAATCACAAGCAGTGAAGGTAGGTAAAGGTACTAACCTTCCTAAACTAATGACACCAGATGACAATGTAAAAGTTTTTGCTTATACCAAAGACAACTCATTTTCAGAAGGAAACAAAATGAAGTACTGGACGGTACCTAAAGATGCCGATGGTGATGGTCACTTGGACAGCCCGGGTGATAACGTTGCGAATTACGTATGGACGCATCTCTTTATCTATAAAGACCTTGAAGGTACGATGCCTGCAGGTGTAACAGAGAAGGATAGACTTAGAGTGGGTCGTCAAATCCAGGTTAAAGTGGATCATGGTCCTTCAGGTGCACCAATGACAGGGTATATGACGTATGCTGGTAAAGAGGGTGGAAATGTTGTAATGACAGATACACTTGTTCCTCCGGTGAAAGATGTAAAACTTATCCTTACTGCTTCACACTTATGGGATGCACTTGGCCTTCCTTTAACTGCATTTAACGACAGTACAAGAAAAGGTTCACTACGTACAGTAACAGAAAAAGATTTCCAACCATTCCAATACTCAACAGTTGAACTTCATACAGGTGCAGGACAACAAATGAAACAACCAGATGGTAGCGCGGTTTCTTACTTCGGTACAAACCCTGTAGATATTCCTAACTGTTATTCATGTCACTCACGTACGGGTAAAGCTGCTCAAATGGCTAGAGATGAAGGTCTTATGCAAGGTGATCAAGAGTATGACTACTGGAAATCATATCCAGATACATCAGAATATATGGCTAGACTTTCAGAAGGTTCTATTAATATCCTTGCACTTCATGACAAGCATCATGGTACGACATTCCTCTCTGACTATCGTAATGATGCACCTGCACAGCGTTTAGGTAAAGTTGGTTTTGTTAACTGTACTGACTGTCATGGTGATAACGTTTCGGGTAACCTTCAAGAGCCAAGAGTGACAGCTATGGGTTACAAAACGGTTAAAGCGAAACCTCTTTCAGAAGCGGTTCACGGATTCCACCTTGCAATGGTACCTATGCCTGATGCTGCGGGTAGATCACAATCATGTCAATCCTGTCACCCGACACACTTCCAAAACCCTAATATGAATGATGATACGAACCCGTTCCGTGTTACAGACAGATATGGTGAAGCAAGATTTGCTAAAGGTGATATCCGAAATTCTGGTGGTGGTTGTTATGTAAGACGTGATGCGCACTCTAACCCTAATGCAAAACCTCCATTCTTCCTCAATGCCTATGGTAAGTGGCAGCTCGAAAATGTTGCAACTAAAGATGAGCATGGCAAAGATGCAGGTGAACTTAGAGGTCTATATTGTACAAACTGTCACACAAAAGTGGCACAAGCACTTTATGCTGCGGATGACTTGACAAATGACTCACTCCAAGAAGGGAAAACACTTAGAAATAAATCTCTTAAAGAACTTGTAGCGGCTGTTGCTGGTGGAGACATGAAGAAATTTGCTTCTATCGCTGACCCTAAGTCAACAGGTAATAATGAAGTACTTAGTTACTATGCAGATCACAAATCTGCAACACTCGTTAAAAATGTGGGGAAAGATGGGAAACTTGATCTCAAGCCTTGGAACCATAAAGCAGGTGGAGATGTACCATATGCAGCAGCGTCAGCAGGTAATGACTGGTGGTTGGCAGCTTCTGAGCCTCACTGTGCGGATTGTCACTTAGCGCCATTTGTTGAGCAAGATACTGGTGGTAAATACTTCCCGATCGATCAGCCTAACAAATATTCACTCTACAGATACTCTAAAGCACATGGTAATCTAGCATGTCAAACCTGTCATGAGTCGACGCATGGTCTTTACTCTACAAGATATGATGGTGATGAAAGATCAGTAGATGTCACAACACACGAACAAGCACTTCAGTATAGTCCTGATGGTAAATATGCTGGACCAGTTACATGTTCTGCATGTCACGCAGTCAATAAAAATGGTGTAGCAGTTCAGCTAGAAGGTACTGAATATGCAAATGACTATTGGGCTTCAGTAACATTGGCTCACTTCATGAGAGAAGGCGACCAAAAACTTTCAGTCAAAGAATTGGTTAAAAAATATCCTTATAAAAAATCTGCACAAATTGTGAAAGATGGTTGGAAGTAATTCCAACGCTCTTTGAACTTACTCACTAAAGAGAGTAAGTTCCTTTTCCCTTCTTAATTGAAGGGTTTTTCATATACTTTCTTCTTCTATTAATGCATCCGCTTTTCAAAAACTAAACATATATCCTAAAATACTTCTTTAACGCGCTTCAGATAAACATAGCGACTAGCTTGAGAATGATATGCTGTTAAAAAAGATGTATAGACGCATATAGAAATTACTTTTTACGAAGAGATACACTTCTGCAGAATAAAGAAACTTATCATGTATAGCCTATGCTATGAGATTTATTTTATGCATCTTTGTTGCTAAGACTTACGCTTAAAAGAGTGACCATCTCTTTATGACTATTTTTTGAGTCCTATAATAATATTGCGGGTATAGATGATAAATCCAAAAAGTTGACCTAGAAGTAAAACAGGATCTTTTCTGAAAATGGCGTAACTTAATATCATTAAGGAGCCAGTCAGACTTAACATCCAAAAACCAAATGGAAGATGGGATTCTTTCATCCTTTCAGAGTAGATCCATTGATAGACAAATCTAAATGTAAAAAGAATTTGTCCGATGCTCCCCCAAAGTAAAAGAAATAAAGGAATATCCTCATTTTTAAATAGACGGTGCATATCAATCTCGTTATTGTTGTATCCATAAAGAACAATGAGTACAGGGAAAACCCATAAAAAGATTTGTAAAAAATAGGGAATTTTTCTCCAAGATCCTTGAAGCTGCATATTTCTTATATAGATAAAATAAGTGATTGATTGCCCTAACATGATAGCAAAGTCATCACGTAACCACCCATATACAAATAATAAAAAGGAAGCCATAAGGCTCAATTCCCAAAATAGTTCTGGAGTGAGTACTTTTTTAACTTTTTCTGACTGTATCCATTGTACAAGAAGACGTGCTGAAAAAAGAATTTGTGCACTGAATCCTATAATGTAGACAAACAGTCCATACGAAAGCCATCCACTACTCATACACTATGGTTACTTTCTTCAACTTTGTATGTAATATATCTACTTTTCATCCAACGGTAGGCAAAAGCATCCTGAAGAGGCTTGATGGAACGATTAAAGATATTAAATTTTGATACCCCTGCGGTGCGTTCAAAATGTTGAACACTTTTTTGCTGTATCTGGCCACCTTGAAGTTTGATCAGAGCAGGAATAAAACGATGCATCCCATCAAAAAAAGGTATTTTTTTTGCCACATCCGCTTTAATGATCTTTAATGGACATCCTGTATCGATCACGCCATCATCAATTAAAGCGCGTCTGATAGAGTTGGCAAAAGAGGATTGTACTTTCTTACTTAAAGTGTCTTTTCGTTTACCTCTAAATCCAATGACTGCCTCATACTGGTCTATCTCTTCAAGCAGTAAATCAAAGTCAAATGGTGTTGTTTGTAGATCTGCATCAATATACCCAACAAGCTCTGTATCGCAAATGTCAATACCTGCTTTAATAGCAGTACTCAATCCATAGTTTTTATCGAATTTTATATAACTGAAATTATCTTTTTTACAAATTTCCATAATTTTCTCAAAACTACCATCTGTAGAGCCGTCATCCACAAATATCACTTTACTTTTAGTGTTACTTTGAGCAAAATAATCTGTAAAAGTAGCCTCTATCCTATCAAGGTTGTCAACCTCATTATATACTGGTACTATGATACTCATTTTATAGTTGTCTTTTATCATCAAAATATATCCATGTTTATCTCTATGTATTTTAAAGTTCTCAAATTATACCGTACTAAAGCATAATACCTCTAAATGGATTTTCAGCACCCTATTTCACTACAATGATTACTTAAACAGATATTTTTATAGGCATAAACAAGAAATTTCTGCAATTAAAAATGAGGTTAAATTGAATAAGGATATACTTATTGATAAATATCCCCGTCTTAAGTTTTTAACCTCACGAAAACTTAATGATTTCTACAAAAATTAAGAAGATATTTATTTGATTTATAATGAAGGAAAACGTACAAATTATGATAAAAAATCTCTCTATCCCCTTTTTAATACTTCTCATAATAACAACTATTGGAATCTATTTTCGTCCTATTTGGATCATCGATGAAACACGTTATCTCAGTGTTGCATGGGAGATGTGGGATAAAGGCTCCTTTTTAGTTCCATTGCTCAATGGTGAGCCTTACCATCATAAACCTCCATTTATATTTTGGTTAGTGCATCTAAACTGGTCACTTTTGGGTGTGAATGAAACCAGTATACGTTTTATTCCTATGTTATTTGGTTTTGGGACACTCATGCTGGCGT
>JBFEKK010000001.1:0-16018 GCA_041552675.1 Sulfurovum sp. | reverse complement strand
CGTGAAGCGACTGCACGTGCAACAGCCACACGCTGCTGCTGGCCTCCGCTTATCTCACCGGGAAGTTTGTCCAGGAGATCCTCTATCTGCAGAATTGAAGCCAATTCCATGATACGTGCATCCATCTCTTTTTTATCGAACTTGAGCAGTTTCATGATGAAGCCTATGTTTTCACGAACTGTAAGTACATGTATGAGATTGTAGGCTTGAAATATAAAACCGATATCATGCAGTCTTAACTTTGCCATCTTCTCTTCACTGTAAGCCGATATCTCTTCTCCCTCAAAAAATATCTGTCCGCTTGTAGCAGAATCAAGCCCGCCTATAATATTCAGAAGGGTAGTTTTTCCCGAGCCTGACTCACCGCTAAGTGTGGTGAATTCCCCCTTTTCAAAGGTAAGATTGATATCGGTCAGGGCTTTGACCTCTTTGGGAGTATCAGGGTAGAATGTTTTGTAGACATGGTTGAGTTTCATAACATTTTTCCTTGTATGACTTGTATAGGTTTTATCTTTTTAAGCTTTCTTAGAGGCCATATCACAGAAAACAGGGTAGCAAAAAATACAGCAAAAAAAGCTTGAAAGAAATAGTAAAGGTGCATATTGGCATACATGACAGCACTATAGCCATAGAGTTCCAGACCTGCTTCAAAAGCACGCATATCAACACCCGCAGTTGACATATATAAAAGGAAGATCCATCCCCCAAAAGCACCTACGATATAACCGATCAGACCAAGAAAAGAGGCTTCCATAATGATCTGGTTTCTTACTATTCTATAGGGAGTTCCGATGGCAAGCATGATACTGAACTCACGTATCCGTTCTAAAACAGAGACAAGCATCACACCAAAAATTCCCAGTGCAGCAACAATAAAGACAATGGCATAAGAAGCCAAGTTGAAGATATTCATATACTCTTGCATCTGTATCAGTAAAGGGTAGAGTTCATCCCAGCGAAGCACATCTATGGCAGGAAAGCGTTTTTTCAGCTCTTGTTGTACCATAGGGATATGCTCGGCATCTTTCACACGCAAAGCTATCTGGGTGGCACTTTGATGCACATTTAGAAATTTTGACATCTTTTCCATAGAGATAAAAACAGTATGGTCATCAATAGAAGGGTTGCCTGTTTTCAGTATACCGCTAATGCGAAAAGAGATAGCGTTGATCTCACCTGTCGCGTCTTGTGCCGTAAAGATCACACGGCTTCCTATGTTCAGATTGAATTTTTTAGCCAATGCCGAACCGATCAATGCGTTTTGATTCTTTTCCCCAAAGCTATACTCTCCTTGGGTGATGAAGGCATCAAGCCCACCGAAATTCTGTTCATTTTCCAAAGAGATGCCTTTGAGGACGGCTCCAAGAGATTTGTGCGCGGTGGCAATGAGACCTTCTTTTTCCAAACGGACGGAGTAAGCCTCAATAGCTTCGATCTTAGAGAAAGCCTCTATATAGTTTGAAATAGGAGTAAGTCTGTACTCCAGACTTTTGTTCAATCTATATGCTTTATTGTAGAGAGATATCTCTCCTGAGTCACTGCGGATGGTTGTATTGATTAAATGGATGATCATACCATCATAGAGTCCCTGCAGCCCAAGCAGACCGCTAAGACTTAAAGCGATCATCATGATCACCATCAAAGAGCGGGTTTTACGCCTCCAAATACTCAGCCAGGCAAGATGTCGAGCTATTTTATACATATCGCATAGCCTCCATTGCAGTAAGTTTATTGACCTTGAAGATCGGATAGATAATGGCTGCAAGATTGAGTATAAAGATCGTCAGCGCATTCCATGTAATTGTAAAAAGATTAAAGTTCATAGGTATTTCATCACTGACCACGCCATACTCTTTATAAGTCTCAGCGATACCCGATATCACGATAGGGTGGAGTTCAAAGTAGTAGGCAATGGAAGCACCGATGAGAGTACCTAGGATGATGCTGATCGTAGCAAGAATCAGGATTTCAATAAAAAGCATGCCAAAAATATCTTTAGATGTCAGGCCCAAAGCACGCAATAGTCCTATTTCACGTGCTCGTGTATAGATACTGACATAGGAAAATATCATGATCACAAAAAAGATCACTATAAAAAAGATGGATATGGAGATATACCCGAAAATGGAATCCACCAACATCGCTTGTACCAGTGCTGTGAGAAGTGTTTTCCAGTTGACTGCTTCATATCCTGAAGGGAGCGAAGATTGTAGATCTGTGGTCATTTTATCTATCTTATCATTGTCATGGAAGTAAAGGGTGAAATAACTGGCTATATTTTCACTCATCATCACGGTGTCCAGATAGGATTTGTTGACAAAGGCCGACTGGGAATCAAATTCGAAAAGACCCGTTTTAAAGATACCCTTCACGGTAAAAAGGTCAGCAGCGATAGAGTAATCGACGGAAGAACCTACCATAGCTATCTCACTGCCTACATCCACCTTAAGACGTTCGGATAGTTCAGATCCAATGTAGATGGCATTGGTGTCATCATCATCGAGATAGGCACCTTTGACAAGTGAATCGTGCAGTTTACTCAGCGTTTTTTCACGAGAAGGAATGATCCCTCCAATTAAACTTCCTATTGCTTTTTCCTCTCCAGAGAGCAGAGCATAGGTTTCAAACCTGGGACTATAGACTTTGATAGAAGAGTCTTTTGCAAGTATGGCATCAATACTATCAGCATCTTCGATGAGATGATCATAGCCACTTTCATCTCTATATCCATCAAGGTTCACATGAGCATACCCAGTATAGATCTCCACAGAACTTTTGATGATCTGATGATGGGAACCATCCATAAGTGCAACATAACTGATGAAGAGAATGGTGCTGAATGTACTCAAAAGAAGGGTGGTGATACTTCTGCCCTTGGATTTTACAATATTTCTAAATGCGAGTGAAAAAAGCATCAAATTACCTTGAATAGCGTTTTAAGGCCTGTTTCGTAAAATAAGAAGGATCTATTTTTGTATCAAAATTGACTTTCTCAAGGATCACTTTCGTACGGTTTTTCTTTTTGTCCGGATCCAGAGGCTGGAGTTCCATGACCATTGGGATTTTGTGTGAGCCATGCTGTTCTATTCTAGAGAATGTCATCACCCTTACTTTTTGCATCATGTCGTCGTAAAATATCTCTTTGAGGGGTACAGCATTTGCTAGATCGACATCGATGACGATCTTTCCCCAAACCACAGCGGCATTAGGTTTCGGGATTAGTTCCAACGTGGCAGAATCACCTTTTTTTGAGAGAATGGAAGCGCTGTAGTCCTCTTCCAAAGAACTCTCTTTAACCATGTCATCATTGGTAAAGTCACTACCCATCCAGCTTTGAAGCATCATAGAGGGCGGTATCTTGATGGTACGTTCTATCTTGGGAATATACTGCCACATTTGATTGTCGATCTTTAAAAAGGTGATGCCTTTATCTTTTTTGGGGTAGAGTATTTTGATAAAACTTTTATCATTGCCTTCAGACCAGCTTTCTATCTTTACCGTGCGTTTACCACGTTTAGAGGTAACTATCATACTCATAGTGGAGTACATGTAGTCACCGCGGAGATTCTTTTCAAGTTTTTTGATGATGGCCTGAGCCTCGCTGGCATGCAGAAAGAGCGTAATAAAAAGTAAAGAGACTAAAGATTTCATAATAAACCCCTTTTTTTTATTATAGCAAAATAGTAAATAAGTTTATGTTAGCTTCTCAATTCTCTTTGCATACAGTAAAAACACTATGCCAACAAACACGATACATGCTGTCACATAGAGTGTAGAGTTATAGTCTCCAAAATAATCGATCAAAGCGATACTGTACAGTGGTGCACCAACCTGACCTATGCCATAAGCAGCAGTCATGGATCCCATAAGCACTACCGGATTTTTCCCGGCCAAGTGACCGCCAAGATTCAGAAAGAGTGCCACAAGACCTATGAAAGTACTACCATAAAGTGCACCGCTGAGTAAGTTTAGTATGATGTTGGTACTCAATGCCGGTATGAGAATACCTATGATCTGTAAAGCCATCGCGATGATAATGACATTGACACTGCCGTAGTGATGTGCCCATCTCATCCAGAGTATGGAAGAGGGGATACCTGCAATACCCACGATAAGCCAACCAAGATTTCCATACCCTTCCAATCCTTCAAGTGAATTAATGATGTCCGGTAAAAAAGTACCTTGTACGACAAAGCCGACACCTTCGGTGAAATAGGCCAATATAAGAAGTATCACATAGGTAGAAAATATCGACTTTGAGAGAGGGTATTTTACCGCTTCTTTTTTGACCACTTTATCAAAAGATAAAATATAAAGTGTATAAAAAGTGATGATAAAAGCAAACAAAGATAAAGCAAACCAAGCATCAGCCCATGTGCCGTTTTTTAGAACATATTGGCTGAGTAGTTCTGATATGACTATAGCAAAACCAATACCACTGAAGTGTATGCCCATAGCCTTAGTTTTATTCTCAAAGTTTAGTTTGACCATCACGATGGCACCACCTACGATAAGGACCATGGCAGAACCAAAACCAGCGATTATCCTTGAGATTAACCATAGCATTTCATTGGTAGTTGTCGCCAGCACAAGTGTTGTAACGATACTTAGTATCATGCCTATACGAAAATACTTTACTTTTGTGTTGATATCTTTGATAAATATAGAAAAAACTGCACCTACAAGATAGCCTGCAAAGTTTGATGATGCCAATAGACCGGCATAGGTGAGCGACAAGAAGTCGTTAAGCATAGATGGAAGAAGGGAAGTAAAGGCAAACCTTGCCACACCTACACCTACAACGATAGCAAGTATACCAGCCAGGAGTATGGCAGTGTTATTGTTCTTATCGAAAAGAGTCTTTATCATAGTTGTCTTTTTTCGAATTATAGTAACAGTAGACTTAATAACGAGTAGTAAAAAAAGTAATGCATGACAGGAAGTTCTTTCATGGTATTTGAATCCTAAGAGTATATGTTATACATTAATATTTATATTTTAATCTCATGTTATAAAAAATAATAATAAAATAATTATTATGAAGAAACAAAAATTCTATGGTTTTTTACGAAAACAGATTTTACTGATAATAGGATTTTCTTTTATAGCTGGTTTAGCATACCTTGGACTAGGTTGGATGAAGGGTGCTATATTACCAGCTTTGATCCTGAATAGTTTAGTCATAGTTGTATCATTATGGGGGTGGAAGCTTTATAGAGACTTTGAATTTGAAGAGATGAGTAAAGAGGACCTGAAAGATTGGTATCGAAAACTTACATTCTTTTTCTATATTATCTTTGGCTTATGGACCCTTGCCTTTCTTGTATATTCAGAAGAAATAGAGAGTAAACTTCATTATATTGCAATTTGTACTCAAATAGGTATGTCTATAGTAGCATCCATATTGCTGTTTTCAGATAGAAAACTTTTTTATCCCGTTTTATTGATCTTGATTTTGCCATTGATAGTATATTCTCTGATGATAGGGGAATTGTATGGTGATGTTCTCGCAATATTTTCTCTTATTTTTTTGGGAGTGTTGATCTACGCATCAGATAACAGTTATAACCTGATCCAAAAAACATATTATCAGGCACAACATGATGCATTGACAGGTTTATATAATAGTCGTTATTTAATTAATTATATGGATTATATGATCAAGAGAACACGGTCTTCTGAAAAATGTGCCTATCTATTGCTTATCGACCTTGATCATTTTAAAACAATCAATGACTCACTGGGGCATGAGTTGGGAGACGAAGTTCTTAAAGAAGTTGCAAAACGTATTAGAGACTACTGTGAAGATACACATACCATTGCTCGTCTTGGAGGTGATGAATTTGCAATCATCAGTGATAAATTTTATGGGGATGGAAATTGTCAGGAAAGTGCATACACTTTTTCTGTGGAATTGTTGCGGATATTGAAGGAAACGTATGTGATTGATCGTCATCATCTATATATCAGTGCAAGTATCGGTGTTAACAGTATAGGCAATGCATTAACAGAAGCTAGACAATTCATTAAAGAGGCAGATATTGCAATGTATCAGGCAAAAGCACAAGGTCGTGATGGGATTATTTTATTCAATGATGAATTGGCAAAAGAGGTTGAATATCGTCTAGAAATAGAACGCAAACTTTATTTTGCTTTGGAACACAATGAAATTGAATTGTGCTACCAGCCACAGTTTAACAGGGAGCAGAAGATCATTGGTTGTGAAGTGCTCGTTCGATGGAATAGTCCAGAGCTTGGACTTGTATCACCGTTTGAGTTTGTTTCTATCTCAGAAAAGACAGGGTTGATCATTGAATTGGGAAATTATATTATGGAAGAGGCTTTTAAAACACTTCAGGCATGGGAGATAAAAGGCTTAGACTTAAAACAGTTTTCGATCAATATAAGTGTAAGGCAATTTTTTCATAGTTCTTTTTTAGATGAAGTGAAGCGATTATCTGAAAAGTATCTCAATCAAGATACCAGAAAAAAAATAATTTTTGAAGTGACCGAAACGATTCTTATTGAAGATATCTATAGAATTAGTGTAATCATCAATAAACTTAAGTGTTTGGATTTCTCATTTTCCATGGATGACTTTGGAACGGGATACTCATCACTAAGTGCGCTACGTGAAATGCCTATAGAAGAGTTAAAAATAGATCGTTCGTTTGTGATTCATTTAGGCGAGCGTAAATCTGATGAACTGATGATTACCACGATTATTTCTCTGGCAAAAATATATAATCTGAAAACTGTAGCAGAAGGTATAGAGACTAAAGAACAATTTATGTTTTTATTGGAAAATGGCTGTGATATGTTTCAAGGATATTATTTTTCAAAACCATTATCAAAAGATGATTTTGAACTTTTTTATAAAGAAAGCTTCTCTAAACAATTAACTATATAAAAAATTTATTGACATTTATAATTACCTGTGATATGATTAAGCATAGTTGAGTCAACTATTATGAGGCTGACTCAGTAAAGGAGTCAACATGACATCTAACAAAGATATGAAATACTATACAAAAGAAGAGGGTAAAGACAGGATAATCTGTCTGCTCTGTCGCCACTCCTGCAAACTCAAAGAGGGGCAGGTAGGTATCTGCGGGATCAACAAAAATGTAAACGGTGAGCTTGAAACACTTGTATATGGCCATCCTGTTGCAGTACATGTAGACCCTGTAGAGAAAAAACCGCTTAATCATGTACTGCCTGGTAGTACAGCACTTTCCTTTGGGACAGTAGGATGTAACTTTAAATGTCCATTTTGTCAAAACTGGGATATTTCCCAAGAGAAAAAAGTCAATGAATCTATCAATGTCAGTCCTGAAGAGATGGTTGAATTGGCTATTTCGCATGGGGCAGAATCCATTGCATATACCTATAATGAACCCACAATTTTTTATCCTTATGCCAAAGACATCGGTATGATCGCTAAAGCAAAAGGGCTTAAAAACCTTTTTGTTTCTAATGGTTTTGAATCACCGGAGGTCATAGCAGATATGGCAAGCTGGGTGGATGCTGCCAATATCGATCTTAAAAGTTGGGATGATGCCTACTATAGAAAGGTACTCAAAGGTGGGCTCGAAGAGGTGAAAGACACACTTAAAAGAATGATAGATGCAGGCATATGGGTCGAGATCACAACATTGATTATTGAGGGAGAGAATGACAGTGATAAAGACCTTGAAGAGATGGCAGCGTTTATCGCCAATGACCTTGGTAAACATGTTCCATGGCACTTAAGTGCGTTCCATCCGGATTATAAAATGATGGACCATGAGAGAACAAAAATAGAAACGCTCATGCGTGCAAAAAAGATAGGCCAAAAAGCAGGACTTTACTATATTTATCTTGGGAATGTGCCTGTACATGCTGATACACATTGCCCTCAGTGTGGAGAGTTAGTGATTGACCGTACTGGATATGATGTGACGGTAAATACCTTAGAAAATGGGCACTGTCCGAAGTGTCATAGAATGATAGAAGGAGTATGGTCATGAGTACAAGAGAAGCATCGGTTGCCGGACAATTTTATCCATCCAGCCCGGATGAGATACAGGCAATGCTAGAACATTACAATCAAATCCTTGATGAACATATCAAAGAGAAGGAGGGTGTGTTACACCTTAAACCCAGAGCAGTCATTGTACCGCATGCAGGGTATGTATATAGTGGTTTTACTGCGAACATAGCATTAAGATTGTTATCTAATTCAGATATCAAACGTGTTGTGATCATTGGCCCTAGCCACCGGGTCTATCTCAATGGAACCAGTATTTCTGAATTTGATACGTATCATACACCTCTTGGTGCATTGCTTATCGATAAACCATTGGTATCAGACCTCAAAGAGCGATTTGATATAGGGTTTGTACCTGAAGCACACCATGAACACAGTACAGAAGTACAGATCCCTTTTGTCAAAACCTATACACCTGACGTATCAGTGGTTGAGTTGGTTTATGGTGATGAGTCTCCAGAAAAACTGGCAGAGGTGATCGAGTATCTTCTTGATGATACTAAGACAGCAGTGGTTATCAGTACGGACCTGAGTCATTATTATGATATTAAAAAGGCCAATGCGCTTGATAGCATCTGTTTAGATGCGGTGAAGAATCTGAGCACTGCTGAATTGCATCAAGGGTGTGAAGCCTGTGGAAAGATCGGTGTTGAAGCGATGCTGCTTGCAGCAAAAAAGAATGGTTTAAGATCTGTACTTTTGGATTATCGTACGAGTGCGGATGCCAGTGGAGATGAATCTCAGGTTGTAGGGTATATGAGTGCAGCATTCGTGGAGCAGTAGATGAAAACAATGGATAGACTTGTGGATGATATGATCTCATCAAATATGTTGAAAAGTCCACTGATCATTGATGCCTTTAGAACGATTGATAGAAAATATTTTGTGCCCGAAGAATATGCAGAAGATGCCTATGCAGATATGCCCTTACCCATAGGACATTACCAAACAATATCCCAACCTTCAACGGTAGCCTTTATGTTGGAACGTCTTGATCCTCAAGATGGAAATAAGGTATTGGATATTGGTTCAGGCTCAGGATGGACTACAGCGCTTCTTTGTTATATTGTGGGGGACAAAGGTAGTGTTACGGGAGTTGAAAGAGTAGAGACATTAGTAGAACAGGGAAGTGAAAACCTGTCTAAATTTCGTTTTGATACGGATTGTCACATAGAAAGTGCAGGAGATACGCTTGGCCTGCCAGGTGAGCAGTTTGACAGGATACTGGTCTCTGCCTCAGCTGATGAAATTCCTGAAGCACTTTTTTCACAATTGAAAATAGGTGGTATATTGGTGATACCCATAAGAGAGTCTATTTTTAAATTTACAAAGGTTTCAGAAACCGATGTTGAAAAAGAAGAATTTTACGGATTTGTGTTTGTACCGTTGATCTATTGACTTCTATAGGTTCAATAAATATACAAGCTGTACATACACTTTTCATTCATCAGAATGTACAGATGATTAGCTGCAATTCTCTGAATGTACACGCTTTTCATGATATGCATCTTTGATAATATCTATACCACCACGAATGACTATGATGGAGATAATCATACCAACAATTAGATCTGGGAATCTTGTCTCTAAAAGATATACAAATCCACCACTAATAATAATACCTACATTAGCGATAACATCGTTTTTTGAAAATATCCAACTAGCACGCATATGAACCTCACCTTTCTTGTATTTTGAAATCAAGACCAAACAAATAATGTTTGCTACAAGAGCTGCCATCCCAACAAAAATCATGAGGAGTGACTCTGGTTCACTTCCATAAATCAATCGGCGTATAACATCCGCAAAAACCAATACACCCAATAATACTTGAAAAATACCACTTAAATGTGCGGCTTTTATTTTTACAAGCGGAGATTTTCCAACTGCATACAGCCCTATACCATATACTGTTGCATCAGCCAACATATCAAGAGAATCTGCTATGAGGGCCGATGATTCACTCAAGATGCCAAGTGTAATTTCAGCAATAAACATAAAGGCATTGATACTCAAGAGGATTTTTAATACCTTGCCTTCTAAATGATTATTAATTTCCATCTCAGATCCACAATTTGCCATTTTTATTTCTCTCCAAGGTGCTGTTATAGCTTCTATCTATGATTGACAACAAGAATCTGAATCTTGCTGCATGGGAGGACAGGGAACTGTACCGTATGAACAAAAGACACAGCAATCACCCTTTTTAGGCTTAAGCATTGCACCGCAATTCTCACACTTATAAAACCATTGACACGCATCTGTTGGCATAGTTTCCATTTTTTTGTGACCACATTTTGGACATCTGATTTCAGATTTTAAAATAAGTTCTTTTTTCATTGTTTATCTACTCATTTTTTATGTATTATTTTAACCATAACCAACACATAGATTCTAGGCTTATTTTGTTGAAACTTAAGACTATAATACCTAAATTCCCCATGTACTAATCTTCCTTTATTTCACAATACTCTTTTGATTTTTGCTACTAAAAGTGGTGAAAATAAACTGACCATCAATACAATGACAAATAGATCACCTTTCATAATATCGAATACTTGGAATATACTGGACCATGGTTTACCAATCACGTAATGGCCAAATAGAAATTCAAATATCAGTGTCATGAAAACCCATTGAAGTCCAACGAAAAAGTAAGTGAGAGCATGATGTTTTCCCAATAGCGGAAGAGAGACATATGTGATTATAAATACGATCATGGAGAGCGTTATACCACTAACCGGTATTGCCATGCTTTGACCCAAATTGGAGACCAAAACACTTTCTCTAAAAATGCCGTTTAGTATTGCTAAGAGAGCTATAATCACCCAGATTATACTTGTCTTAAGAAAAAGATTGGCAGTCATATGTCACTCCTGACTATTCATGTATAGAAATATTATCTCTTATTATTGCTTTACTTTAGTATTCAAATGATATGGAAGGTGTTTTGATCGTAACGATACATTATATGCTATAATCTTCCCATGAATATCACAGAAAATCTACAAAAAGCAAAACAACTGTTAGAAAAATCAGACGCTATTTTTATCACTGCAGGAGCAGGGATGGGAGTCGACTCAGGATTACCTGACTTTAGAGGTGTAGAAGGGTTTTGGAATGCCTATCCAAAGGCTAAAGAGTTAGGACTCCATTTTGAGGAGATGGCAAATCCGGAGTGGTTTGAATCTGATCCTCAGTTAGCCTGGGCATTTTATGGACATAGGCTGCATCTTTATCGTGACACCGTACCTCATGAGGGATTCAATTTTCTTCTAGAGCTGTCTAATACTAAAAAATATGGAGCTCATATTTTCACGTCAAATGTAGATGGACAGTTTCAAAAGGCTGGCTTTAAAGAAGATCAAATCATGGAGTGTCATGGTTCCATTCACCACATGCAATGTATCGATAATTGTCAGGGAATGCTTTGGAGTGCTGATGATACTTTTATAGAGATAGAAGAGGGTTTTAAAGCCAAAGAACCTTTGCCTTCTTGTCCTTTCTGCGGGGCTATGGCACGCCCAAATATTTTGATGTTTGGAGACTTCGGATGGGAGTATGCCCGCACCAATGGACAAAGAGAAAGACTAAGTCGTTGGATGGATACTCTGGAAGAAGAGGGTGCGAAACTGGCCATCGTAGAAATGGGAGCAGGAACAACTGTACCTACAGTACGAAATACTTCTGAACAAATAGCCAAAAGGTTTGATGTACCTCTGATTCGTATCAATCCAAGAGAGAGTTTTGGCGCAGAGATACAATTGCCTATGGGAGCTGTTGAAGCACTTCATGAGATCATTATTTAGTTTATAGGATATCTTGCCTGATCTTTAAAATGCAGTATCATTAAGCTCTTCTGCTTCACTTATGGTTTGACTTTGACTCTCTTCTTTTGATTCTTTAGCTTTTACTACTTTTACGTTTATTTTTACTTTTGATGCTTCATTGGCTTCAGCCTCTTTCGTAATAGCCTCTACTTTATTTTTTATGGTAGTAGGATCTATTTTTGGAGAAAAAGGCCGTATTTTTGGTTTATTTTGTGCCTTCTTTAGCGCTTTATTTATCTCGATCAAACCTGTTTCATAACTACATAATTTATCATAATTTTTCATATCCTGTTTCAGCATGCTGATAGTATAACTTTCTATCATTCTGGTTTTTCGTAGAATCATCTTTTGGGCATAGTTTTCCCTTGCAATTTCTACACCTCTTTTAATTTCGGGAGAAAGTGCATTTTCATAGGCTATTTTTGCTTTATTGCTACCATCATCATTATTTTTTATATATAATTTTTTGGCACCATCTGTAATATTTTTCACTCCAAATGCTTGGCTTACACCATCAAAGATATCCATATAAAGCTCTTGCTTTTTAGGGTTGGATGCTGATTTATTGAGGGGATTGTTCAAATAGTGTTGACACTGAAGATTCGATTTAATGATAAACTCATCTATCAAAGCATTTCGATCTTCTTTCGTAGGTGAAACTTTATCAACTGTAGCAATAAACATAGATGTATTAGTCTTAAAACCGGCTACTTTATTCTTTTTTTTATCAGGTTCTACAGTATCAGCACCACATCCACTTATGAGTAATAGAATCCCTGCTACTATAATATAATGGATCTTGTTTATTATCATATTTAAACTCTCTTGTAATTAATATGATATTATACCATTTCGCTACAATAAATACATAGATATGGCTATCTATGTATTTTCTATTTATTACAATGATATCTTCAAAAAGAGTGGCTGAATATATAGTCTTGATCAAGCTAATTGGAAGGGTGTATTATGCGTTGTTTTTCTTGTTCAAAATTAAGTTTTAAGATCATTTGTAAGCAATGTTTGGAACAACTGTTTATACCTACCATAAGTACACGAAAAGTAGGAACACTGGATGTCATTAGCTTTTTTAAGTATTCCAGTCTTGAGACACTGTTGCATAGTAAACATAAACCAGAAGGATACCGTATCTACAAAGCTCTGGCCAATATGACCATGAAACCGTTCATTGAAGAATTTGTAGAATCTGATAACCGAGATGTGTACATCGTAGGCATAGATGAATATGTCAAAAGTGGCTACTCTCATGTGGCACTTCTTACACGAGCGATGAAGACAAAGACGTCCATAACACAACACAGCTCACTCATGGCACAAAACAGGGTAAATTATTCGGGTAAAAACTTACAGTTTCGTTTGGAAAACCCTAGAGATTTTCTCTATAAAGGTAAGTCAAATATAGATGTGATATTAGTAGATGACATCATCACAACGGGTATCACACTACAAGAAGCACAAAAAGTACTTATGTCTCATGGAGTTAATGTACTCTTTGCATTGACTTTGGCTGATGTAGAGGAATCATAATATAGCCTTATAATAAGATTTTGATTATGGCTATTTAACCTTCTAAAATATGCCATATTTGTATATTTTAGAAGGTTTTCTATTGAAGTGTACAAAATTATGGTCCGCAAACGTTGCTAGTGCCTTTTTACAAAAGTGCATTATTTTTTATTTTTAGGTGGTATCAGTCTATTATCTTGACCGATGTGTTTTCTATATTCTAATTCTTTTGGGTCTCTTCTCATAATGTGAAAGAACATAAACACATATCCACCTACAACAATAGCTAGGATTATGAGACAGAATATTATTATTTTCCAAAGTTCCATACACAACTCCTTAGTTGTTTATTTTTAATCATTACACCCATTAGGTGGAACTCCATCTTTTGCATATTTAACTGAATATGCATAGATATCTTTCCACCATTTTTCCTCTATTGATGTTATCGTGAGTTTTGGACAAATATTTTTTGCTTCCACTGGAAATTTACCAGTTTCATAGATATCTTCCCACTCTGCTTGTAAATGATGTCTAGCGAATATAACACCTGAAAATCCACATTTTTTATAGAAATTCTTTTTATATAATCGTTGTCCTTTTTTTACTCCTGCTATAGAGATTGTTGGAAGGCCCATTAATATTAGCAATGTAAGTGCGACAACTCCAGTTACTTTTTTCATCTTCTTTCTCCTTGATAAGTTATGATGACAGTATATAGAAAAAACGTTAAGTACTACTTAACGTTTTAATATCTATCTAAGAAATATAAGCCTATAATTAAAACGTTAAGTTTAGCTTAACGTTTTAATATATTTAAACTAAAGGATAAATAATGCCTCGTTCAATACCTTGGTGGCTTGGGGGTCTATTAATGGCTTTATTGTTTTATTTTACTTTCTCGATCTGGGGTGCAGATCGTCCAATTGGTGCATCAACCGGTATGTCATATCTTGCAAACTTGATCTTTGATCTGGATACAGAGCATTACGAATATGTTGCAATCATAGAAAAATCTGGTGCATGGGAAGCGGTAATGCTTATTGGTGTATTTTTTGGAGGACTATTTATGTCTACCGTAGTAACCAAAACATTTCATATAAGCTATATACCTACACTTTGGAAGGAACGAAAAAACACTTCCATTTCCTCCCGTATGGTATGGAGCTTTATTGCTGGATTTCTTCTGGTATTTGGAGCAAGATTAGCAGGAGGCTGCAATGCTGGACACATATTGTCTGGTGGCAGTCAATTGGCTATCAGTGGTATGATATTTGCCATAGTAGCACTAGGTACCGGTATGATCACCGGTAGATTTTTTTATAAAAGAAAAAAAGGAAAAGAAGATGATTGATCGTATTATTGAAATGTTCGATGTTGTTGCGGACCAAGAGCATGGATCTATTTTAAAAGTTCTTCTCATTGGATTTGCTTTTGGAGCCATCATTTTATATTCACGTCTTGACAAGTTTGAAAAAATGGCTGGATTTATGATATTTGAGGATACACTAGTTCCTAGAATGGCTATGACTACGGTTGCTCTTTCGAGTGTAGGTTTTTATTTCCTTGTTCAATCAGGATATGCAACTTTTGATATTAAACCAACAATGTTAGGTGGGCTTATCATAGGCGCGGTCCTATTTGGTATAGGTTTGGTCATTTTAGGTAAATGCCCATCAGCATTTTTTGTTTCGGTGTCTGAAGGGCGTATTGATGCATTGGTAGGTGTGATTGGCGGGATGTTTGGCGGGTTTATTTTTACTGTTGGATATCCCTATATTCAACATATGGTAGGATCTGACCTAGGTAAGATAAGACTACCGGATTTTTTTATAGGACATGGTTTACTTACGGTTTTAATCGTAAGTGGTATTTTGTTGATAATCGCATTCTTGATACCTACTATAGAGTACAAAGATCCCGCTGATATGAATGATAACAGTAAATAACATATAGAATAGGAGCATAGTTATAATGAAAAAATATATATTTTTAGTAATAGGTTTAATGAGTTTTATACAGGCACAAGAGTACAAGTCAGTTTTCGATTGCAGTTCAGATAATGCACGTTTCGTGATGACACGTATGAATTTGATAGAAAGAACCATGGATATGATTGAAAAAGATGGTGATACGGCAAACTTTGTCATTACCCTTCATGGTGGGTGTGTCCCTATGGTTTCTGATGTGTATGATGAAATAGTCCCTGATGAGGAAATGCCTTATATAAAGATGGCACAAGAGAGTATTAGACGTTTAGCTCAAGAGAAAAAGGTAAAAATTATTGTTTGTGCTATGTCATTGAATGCACATGCAATTGATAAAAAGGAAGTTTTACCTTTTATAAACATATCGAAAAATAGTTTTATTGATACGATTTATTTCCAAAATAAAGGTTATGCTCTCATGACATTTAAGTAAATATATACCTCATTTTCAAAACCTTATAAAATATATAACTTTATAAGGTTTTATGCAGAGGTGTCTTCCATAATACAAAAAAGGTTTTAAATGGACTACTTAGTAGTAGAAAAAAAGTACTAGTAAAACACCTAATACAGATGCCAACTGAATAGTGTTAGAATATTATTTATTATATAGTTAAATAATATAATATAAAAGGATAATTTTT